>CAUBWQ010000189.1 GCA_958439775.1 uncultured Collinsella sp.
GTATCGGCGAGATTATCGGCGGCTCCCAGCGCGAGGAGCGCCTGGATCTGCTCGAGGCCCGCATCAAGGACCTGGGCATGAATCCCGAGCAGTACAAGTACTACCTTGACCTGCGCCGCTACGGTTCCTGCAAGCACGCCGGCTACGGTCTGGGCTTCGAGCGCTTGGTCATGTATCTGACCGGCGTGGGCAACATCCGCGACGTCCTGCCGCACCCACGCACCGTGGGCAACGCCGACTTCTAATCGTCGGACGCTAGCTCGCGTCGCCACACGCCAACGCTCATCGCACAAGCGCCTCTCGACATCGGTCGAGAGACGCTTTTTTTCAACAGCATCCGTCAAGCTTTTGGCAAGTTTTTGGTCAGTTGAGCAGGGCTGTTGAAAACTCGACCCGCCGTTTGCCGACGACTACCGACCGCCCAGAGCGCCCTGCGCCCCTGGGAAAGCCCCACGTCCTAGGCTCCATACCGTCGCCACCCAAAACGGAAAGGACGTGGGCACCATGACCGAAGCCGCTGTTGAAACCTACGACACCACGACTAGAGGCGCCGCCTCGATGGCAGCCTATCGCGCCGTTCGCATCCTGCTCGCCCATCCCGACGACCCCGCCCGCATGCCCATCTCGGCGGCGCGGCGCAGCATCTACACCGCCATCTCCGCGCTTCGCCATGCCGGATACGAAATTGAGTACAAACGCGGCGTGGGCTACAAACTTCTTACCCGCCCGCTCACCGATGAAGAGATCATCCGGCTCCACGGTATGGTCATGCGCAACCGCTCCACGCCTATCGCTATCCGCAAGAGCATGGCGCAGCACTTAGTTGCCATGGCGAGCGCCGACGTTCGCGGCTACCTCGATACACCCGAACCCGCTCCAAGCGCAGGCAGCAAGGCTACCAAGGCAACACGCACGCCCATCAAGCGCATCGACACGTGCGAGCTCGTCGAGCAGGCCATCGACCACGGAACTACGGTGAGTTTTGATATTTCGAGCGTCACGACACGTGGCGAAACCGAAGCAGCACGGATGACACTCCGTCCCTTTGCCATCAGACAGCGCGATGGCATCTCGTATCTGCTGGGAACGGTCTACGACGCCCGAGGCGCCGATGACACGTTGCGTACTGTAGAGATTGGCCGAATGAGAAACGTCAGCACGCGCCTGCTCGACGGCAAGAAGCTCTTCGCCGCCTTGGACGAGGACGACGCCTCCTCCGCCGCATAAGACCCTCCGCCGCCCATTCGACTACCCGTACCGCCCATCCGATTCTGTATTAAAAAACCCGCCAGGCTGTTGTAAAAATGGACATCAGCGCTACTATAGTTCCACTTGCACTTTGTCCCAGTGCAGTGTTTCCAGCCATTTTTATACTGGGGGTAATGATATGAAGGACATCACCATCAGCCGCAGGAGCCTTCTGGTCTCCGCCGGCCTGCTCGCGCTCGCCCCGCTCGCCGGATGCGGCGGCAACTCTGGTTCCGGCTCTGCTGCCGCCGGTTCCGACTACACCATCGGCGTTCTGCAGCTCACCGAGCACTCCGCACTCGATGCCGCCAACGACGGCTTTGTCAAGGCCATCAAGGAGAGCGGCCTTAAGGTCAAGATCGACCAGAAGAACGCCCAGAACGACCAGTCCACGTGTAAGTCCATTGCCGACAAGTTTGTGGGCGACAACGTCAACCTGATTTATGCCATCGCAACGCCCGCCGCGCAGGCTGCCGCCGGCGCCACGGCCGATATCCCCATCGTGGGCTGCGCCATCACCGACTACGCCGCCTCCGGCCTGGTCCAGGACAACGACAAGCCCGGCACCAACGTCACGGGCGCTTCCGACCTCACCCCGGTCGCCGAGCAGCTCGAGATGATGCAGAAGGTCCTGCCCGACGTTAAAAAGGTCGGCCTGCTCTACTGCACCGCCGAGTCCAACTCCGACGTCCAGATCAAGGCCGCCAAGAAGGAGCTCGACAAGCTGGGCCTCGAGTACACTGACTTCACCGTCTCGAGCTCCAACGAGATTCAGTCCGTCGTCGAGTCTGCCGTGGGCAAGGTCGACGCGCTGTACTCCCCCACCGACAACACCATCGCCGCGGGTGCCTCGCAGGTCGGCCAGATCTGCAAGGAAAACAAGCTTCCCTTCGTGACTGGCGAGGAGGGTATGTGCATGGCCGGCGGCCTGTTCACCCTCTCCATCAATTACGAGGACCTGGGCTACGCCGCGGGCGAGATGGCCGTTAAGATCCTGAAGGGCGAGGCCAAGCCCGAGGACATGCCGATCAAGCACCTCTCGAGCAAGGACCTGGTCGTCGTCAAGAACGACGAAATGGCCGAGGCCCTGGGCATCGACCTTTCCGCTCTGGACGCGTAATGCCATACGCGGCATGCGTCTAGAGCCCGTGCTCGCGCTTTAGCCGCGTTATTCAATATCTGAGCCACAGGGGCGGGCGCTGTAGACCGGCGTTCGCCCTGCTTGTTTCGGATGAGTCAAAACATCCGGCCGCAGCTCTTTTATGCATTGTTACCGCTATCATGGTGACTCACGTGTCCACCCTATCCTAGGAGGTATGAAGCATGCTCATTGCATTGCAGGGCGCCGTTTCGCAGGGCGTCCTCTGGGGCATTATGGTGCTTGGCGTGTTTATCACGTTCCGCCTGCTCGACATTCCCGATATGACCTGCGACGGCAGCTTTGCCCTCGGCGGCTGCGTCTGCGCTGTGCTCATCGTCAATAACAACGTCGACCCGCTGCTCGCCGTGCTGGCCGGTATGTGCGCCGGCGCCATCGCGGGTGCCGTCACGGGCATTTTGACCACCGTCTTTGAGATTCCCGCGATCCTCGCCGGAATCCTCACCCAGATCAGCCTGTGGTCCATTAACCTGCGTATCATGGGCAAGTCCAATACGCCCATTCTTGCCAAGGGCACCGTGTTCTCGGCCGTCAGCAATATGACCGGTCTGCCGCAGTCCACCGTTGCCATCATCTTGGGCATCCTGCTCGCCGTGGCTATCGTTGCCATCCTGTATTGGTTCTTTGGCACCGAGATCGGCTCGGCGCTGCGCGCCACCGGCAACAACGAGTACATGATCCGCGCTCTGGGCGTCAACACCAACTCCACCAAGATGATCGCCCTCGTGCTCTCCAACGCCCTCATCGGCCTTTCGGGCGCGCTCATCTGCCAGAGCCAAAAGTATGCCGACATTGGTATGGGCACCGGTGCCATCGTTATCGGTCTTGCCGCCATTGTTATCGGTGAGGTGCTCGGCCGCCTGCTGCCCGGCGGCCTCACGCAGTTTAGCGTCCGTCTTGCCTCCGCCGTCTTTGGCTCCGTGGTGTACTTCCTTATCCGCGCCATCGTGCTGCAGTTGGGCATGGACGCCAACGACATGAAGCTGCTCTCCGCCGTAATTGTCGCTGTGGCCCTGTGCGTGCCCGTGGTTTGGGAGCGCTATAAGCTCCGCAGCTCCTACACGAAAGGGGATGAGGCAGATGCTTAAGCTCTCGCACGTCA
>CAUBWQ010000190.1 GCA_958439775.1 uncultured Collinsella sp.
CACGCTGATCATGTACAGCGGTTTGTTCCTATTGTCCTCGGCCATGCTACCTGACCCCTTTCCGTCTCGTTATCGTCCATCATAAGCCCGCGGGCGCGGGCGTGCGCCACGACCGCCCTAGTACGTCGCCTTGTAACGGTTGACTTTCTCGCGATAGTCGCGCGTGTCGGCCTCGCGCAGCTTGGTCATGGCATCGCACTCGTCATCGGATAGGTTCGTGGGGACCTGCACCTTGATCTCGACGAGCAGCGCGCCTGTGCGGCCACGGTGCTTAACGTCGGGCGCCCCCATTTCCTTAAAGCGGAACTTCTTGCCCGTCTGGGTACCCGCGGGCACCTTCAGACGAACCGTCGCACCGCCGGGCGTCGGCACGTCCACCGTGCAGCCGAGCGCCGCCTCATAGACCGAGATCGGCACCTCCATGGTCACATCGGCACCCTTGCGCTTAAACAGCGGGTGCTCCTCCACATGCGTGGTCACGACCAGGTCGCCGCGCTCGCCGCCGGCAACGCCATACTCGCCGCGACGCTTGTAGCGTAGCTTGCCGCCGTCGACCGCGCCCGCGGGCACCGAGACCGTAATGGTCTGCTGCTCGCCTGTCGAGGGAATGCGATAGGTGACCTTGTGCGTCACGCCGCGAAACGCGTCCTCGGCCGTCACATCGACGGTCAGCGACAGGTCGCCGCCCTTGCGAGCACGGCTGCGACCCGCGCCGGCACCGGCAGCGCCCGCAGCCCCGGCAAAGCCCGAGCCCCAATCGCTGCCCCAGGCGCCGTTGCCGCTAAAGATGCTGTCGAAGATGTCGCCCCAGCCGCTGGCACCCGCGCCGGCACCGTAGCCGCCGCCATACGCGCCGCCCGCGCCCGGCATGCCGCCAAACATGAGCATCTGGTCGTACTCTTTGCGCTTCTTCTCGTCCGAAAGCGTCTCGTAGGCCTCGCTGATCTCCTTGAACTTGGCCTCGTCGCCGCCGGCATCGGGGTGATATTTTTGCGCGAGCTTGCGAAACGCGCTCTTGATCTCTTTGTCGGAGGCGCTCTTGGATACGCCCAGGATGTCATAGAAGGTTTTGCCTGCAGCCATCGTAGCTCCTCTCCTGTTTCATCCGCCGCCCAGCGGGCGGCGGCTCATGCTTTCATATGGCACTAGGCCAGAAAGGGCCCCGGGTGTTGCCCCGGGGCCCTTCTCAATTACTCCTCGGTGCTCTCGGCCGTATCGGCCACAGCATCCTCGGGCGCCGCTTCGGGCTCCGGTGCGGGGCGTTTCTCGCCGCCGTAGGTCACCGTCACCATCGCGGAACGCAGCATGCGATCCGCCATGCGGTAGCCCTTCTGGTACACGTCGTTGACGGTCTCATCGTACTGCGATGCGTCCTCGACGCGACCCACGGCTTGGTGCTCGAGCGGATCGAACGCCTCGCCCTTGGGGTCGATGGGCTCAACGCCCTCGTGCGCAAACACATCGAGCAGCTTGGCATGTACCGCGTCAACGCCATCGACGAACTGCTTAAAGTCATCGGAAAGCTCTTGGCTGCGGGCATGGTCGATCGCGCGCTCGATATCGTCGATCACCGGCAACAGCGCGGTGACAAGCTTCTCGGTCGCGCGCTCGCGCTCGGCGATGCGCTCGTTTGCGGTGCGGCGACGGAAGTTCTCCCAGTCGGCCTGCAGACGGGCGGTGCGCTCGGTAGCGTCCTTTGCTTTGTCCTCGGCGGCCTTCTGAGCCTCTGCCGCAGCATCGAGCTCATTGCGCACGTCGGCAAGCTCCTTTTGGGCCTGCTCGAACTTGAGCTTAAAGTCGTTGTCGGCGGCTTCTTCACCGGCGCGGATAGCGGCTTCCACCATCTCGTCCTCGGTCATCGTCGCCTCCTTGTTGGAATCCTCTACCTGGTTCTCGGCAGCCTCGGCGGCCGCGGCCTCGTTGGCCTCGGTATCGTCGACGGCCTCTACGGGAATCTTCACGTCCTTCTCCTCAGAGTCAACGGGGGCGGCGCCAGCGGCGGCCGCCTCCGTGCGAGCTTTACGGGCGGACATGATTACTTGTCCTCGTCGTCCACAACCTCATAGTCGGCGTCGACGACGTCATCGTCGGCAGACTGGGCACCGGCGGCACCGTCGGTCTGCTGCTGAGCGTCGGCGTAGACAACCTGGGCCAGCTCGTAGGCCACGGACTGCAGGGACTCGCCGGCGGCCTTGATAGCCTCGACGTCAGAGCCCTCGAGCGCCTTCTTGGCGTCGGCGATAGCGGCCTCGGCCTTGGACTTCACGTCGGCGGAAACCTTGTCGCCCAGCTCGTTGAGGGTCTGCTCGGTGGAGTAGCACAGGCTGTCGGTCTGGTTGCGGACCTCGACCTCTTCCTTCTGCTTCTTGTCCTCCTCGGCATGAGCCTCGGCGTCCTTGACCATACGATCGACCTCGTCGTCGGACAGAGCGGTGGAGCCAGAAATGGTGATCTGCTGCTCCTTGCCGGTGCCCTTGTCCTTAGCGGAGACCTTGACGATGCCGTTGGCGTCGATGTCGAAGGTGACCTCGATCTGCGGCACGCCGCGGCGGGCAGCCGGGATACCGGTCAGCTGGAACTTACCGAGCGACTTGTTGTCGCGGGCAAGCTCGCGCTCGCCCTGGAGCACGTTGATCTCGACGCTGGTCTGGTTGTCGGCAGCGGTGGAGTAGACCTCGGTCTTGGAGGTCGGGATCGTGGTGTTGCGGTCGATCATCTTGGTCATGATGCCGCCCATGGTCTCGACGCCCAGCGACAGCGGGGTAACGTCGAGCAGCAGGATGCCCTCGACGTCGCCGGTGAGCACGCCGCCCTGGACGGCAGCACCGTCGGCAACGACCTCGTCGGGGTTCACGGACATGTTGGGCTGCTTGCCGGTCATGGTCTTGACGAGCTCCTGGACAGCGGGCATACGGGTGGAGCCGCCGACGAGGATGACCTCGGTCAGATCGGAGAGCTTAAGCTTGGCGTCGCGCAGGGCGTTGGTGACAGGCTGCTTGCAGCGCTCGAGCAGGTCGCGGGTGATCTTCTCGAACTCGGCGCGGGTCAGCGTGTAATTGAGGTGCAGCGGGCCGGACTGGTTCATGGTAATGAACGGCAGGTTGATGGTGGTCTGCTGGGCGGCGGAGAGCTCCTTCTTGGCGTTCTCGGCGGCCTCCTTCAGACGCTGCAGGGCCATGGGATCCTGACGCAGGTCGACACCGTTCTCCTGCTGGAACTTATCGGCCATCCAATCGATGACGCGCTGATCCCAGTCGTCGCCGCCCAGGTGGTTATCGCCCGAGGTGGACAGAACCTCAAACACGCCGTCGGCGAGGTCGAGGATGGAGACGTCGAAGGTGCCGCCGCCCAGGTCGAAGACCAGGATGCGCTGGTCGGTGCCCTGCTTGTCCAGGCCATAGGCAAGAGCAGCAGCGGTCGGCTCGTTGACGATACGCTTGACGTTGAGGCCAGCGATCTTGCCGGCGTCCTTGGTGGCCTGACGCTGGGCGTCGTTGAAGTAGGCCG
>CAUBWQ010000191.1 GCA_958439775.1 uncultured Collinsella sp.
AGATTGACGTCATGCAGATCGGCGCCCGCAACGCCCAGAACTTCCCCCTGCTCAAGGAGGTCGGCAAGACCCAGACCCCGATTCTGCTCAAGCGCGGCATGTCCGGCACGATCGATGAGCTGCTTATGGCAGCCGAGTACATCATGAGCGAGGGCAACGACAACGTCATTCTCTGCGAGCGCGGCATCCGCACCTTCGAGACCCGCACCCGCAACACCTTCGACCTCAACGCCGTGCCGGTGCTGCACCACCTGTCGCACCTGCCTGTCGTCGCCGACCCCAGCCACGCCACCGGCTACACCCGCTACGTTGAGCCCATGGCGCTCGCCGCGACCGCCTGCGGTGCCAACGGCCTGGAGATCGAGGTCCACGACGAGCCGAGCCGCGCCTGGTCCGACGGCGCCCAGGCCCTCACCCCCGATCAGTTCGACGACACCATGCGCCGCATCCGAGCCATCCGCGAGGTTGTCTGCCAAGAGACCATGGAGTAGCTCATGGGTACGGTGAGAAACGCGCGCGTTAACCAGGGCGGCCCCAAGTGCGCCGGCATCGTCGGCCTTGGCCTCATCGGCGGTAGCTTTGCCCGCGGCTATGCGCAGGCGGGCGTCCGCGTGCTGGCCTGGGACCCCGATGACGATGTCATGACGGCCGCCAGCATGGGCACTGTCGCCGGAGAGCTCAACGGCAAGACACTCGGCGAATGCGACATCATCGTCCTGGCTTGCTATCCCGAGGCATGCATCGAATGGCTCGAGGCGCATGCCCAGGCACTCGCCGACGCCACCGACACCGACGCCATCATGGGTCCCGTGGTGATCGACACCGTGGGCGTCAAGGGCATTGTGTGCGAGCGCGCCTTTGAGCTTGCCCGCGAGCACGGCTTTTACTTTGTGGGCGCGCACCCCATGGCGGGCACCCAGTTCTCAGGCTACGCTCACTCCCGTGCCGACCTGTTCCAGGGCGCCCCGCTCGTGCTCGTGCCACCCGCGGTGGACGATGCGCTCAAGCTGGAGCTTTTGGGCCAGGTGCGCGAGATGGTGCGCCCCTTGGGCTTTGGCAAGTTCAGCGTGACCAGCGCCGCCGAACACGACCGCGTCATCGCCTTCACGAGCCAGCTTGCGCACGTGGTATCCAACGCCTACGTCAAGAGCCCCACCGCCCAGGTCCACCACGGCTTTTCGGCCGGAAGCTACCGCGATCTCACCCGCGTGGCGCACCTCAATCCTCAGATGTGGTCCGAGCTTATGATCGACGACGCCAATGCGCTCGCCTTCGAGATCGACCACCTGATCGAGTCGCTTGGCGCCTACAGCCGCGCCCTTAAGGACCGCGACCAACGCTATCTGGAGAATCTCCTTGCCGAGGGCGACCGCATCAAGCGCGCGCTCGACGACGAGGCCTCCCACTAGACCACCTATCACGCCAGGTCGAAAGGACCGAAGCTTATGGCGATTACCATCGATATCGACACCGCACGCCCCTACCAGGTGCATGTTGGCACGTTTTTGCTGGAGCAGGCGGGGCCGCTCGTGCGCGCCACTGCCGGCGGCGCCAAGGCCGTCATCGTGACGGACACCAACGTGGGCCCGCTCTACCAGATGCCCGTTAAGCAGAGCCTGGAGGCGTCAGGCTACGAGGTGAGCATCTGCACCTTCGAGGCCGGCGAGGCCCATAAGCGCGCCGAAACCTATGTGGCCATTTTGGAGTTTGTGGCCGAGCACGAGCTTTCGCGCTCCGACGTGATCGTGGCACTCGGGGGCGGCGTCGTGGGCGATGTGGCGGGCTTTGTGGCCGCCACCTACATGCGCGGCTGCAAGTTTGTGCAGATCCCGACGAGCCTGCTCGCCATGGTGGATTCGTCGGTGGGCGGCAAGACCGCCATCGACCTGGCTGCCGGCAAGAACTTGGCCGGCGCCTTTTGGCAGCCGAGCGTGGTTATCGCCGACGTGGGGTGCCTGGCCACCCTCACGCCCGAGCAGTTCGCCGACGGCTGCGGCGAGGTCGTCAAGCACGCCGTGATCGCCGACCCGGAGCTTTTCGCCGAGCTGGAGAAGACCCCGCTCACGCTGGAGCTGCTCAACCGCGATGTGGCCCGCGTAGCGCTCATCATCGCCCGCAATATCGACATCAAGCGCGCCGTGGTCGTCGCCGACGAGCGCGAGGCCAACCAGCGCAAGCTCCTCAACTTTGGACACAGCGCCGGACACGCCGTCGAGGCTTGCGAGCACTTTGAGCTCGGACACGGCAACTGCGTGTCGATCGGCATGGGCATTATCACGCGCGCCGCGGCCCTGCACGGCGTTTGCGATGCTGCGCTGCCCGGTCGTATTGAGGAGCTCTGCGCCCGCCATGGCCTCAAGACCCGCTGCGACCTCAATGCCGATGCCGTCTTTGCCGAGGCGCTCCACGACAAGAAGCGCGCGGGCGACACCATCGACCTGGTGATTCCGCACGGCATTGGCCGCTGCAGCATCGACCGCACGCCGCTTTCCACTTTCCACGAACTCATTGCCGAGGGCCTCGGCCAGAAGGGAGACGCATCCGCATGCTAGCCCGCATCACCCCCTCCCCGCTCAAGGGCACCGTTCCCGCGATCGCGTCCAAGTCGATGGCGCATCGCCTCATCATCTGCGCTGCGCTTGCCAACGGCGAGACGCACGTTACCTGCAACACCACCTGCGCCGACATCGAGGCCACGGTGCGCTGCCTTACGGCCCTGGGTGCTCGCATCGAGACCGTCGAGGACGGCTTCCAGGTCCATCCGACCATGAAAAGCGTTGAATTTGGCCTGCTCAAGGCCCTTGCCGGTGGCACGCTCGACTGCGGAGAGAGCGGCTCCACACTCCGTTTTATGCTGCCCGTCGCCTGTGCGCTGGGAGCAGAGGCCACGTTTGTGGGCCAGGGCCGTCTGGGCGCCCGCCCGCTCTCCCCGCTCTCGAACGAGATCATCGCCGCCGGCTGCGACCTGCAGGGACTGGGCGGCTTTCCGCTCAAGACGAGCGGCCGCATGCGCCCGGGCACCTTTGTGCTGCCGGGCAATGTGAGCTCGCAGTACATCTCGGGCCTGCTGCTGGCGGCCCCGCTGCTGTCCCAGCCCTCCTGTGTGCAGGTGACCGGCCTCATTGAGAGCCGCCCCTACATCAACCTAACGATCCAGGCCATGAAGGCCTTTGGCGTTGAGGTCAACGTCGAGCGCATTCCGGCCAAGGACGGTCAGCCCGAGGTCACGAACTTCCGCGTGAGCAGTGGCTCGTATCGCACACCCGGCAACGTGGCCGTCGAGGGCGACTGGTCCAACGCTGCCTTTTGGCTGTGCGCCGGCGCCATCGGCTCCGACCCCATCACCGTGGAGGGTGTGTCGCTGAGCTCCGCACAGGGCGACCGCAACGTGCTTGCTGCGCTTTCGCGCTTTGGCGCCCGCATCGTGCGCTCCACCAACGCCGCCACCGTGCAGTCCGACAAGCTCGCCGGCTTTGAAATGAGTGCCCACGACATTCCCGACCTGG
>CAUBWQ010000192.1 GCA_958439775.1 uncultured Collinsella sp.
GAGCTCGATGCTGCGGAGCGGCAGCGTCTGCCGGCGGCATCGGAGGCGGCGGGGCGGGCGTCGGCGACAGCGTCCCCGTCTCCCCCGCCGCAACCACACGCTGCGTCCAAGCCGGCATGGCGGCTTGTTCGGTCTGCAAGGCAGGCTCGTTCTGTGCAATCTGCTCATGCTGCATCAGCGACAACTCGCCGCACCCGGCAAAGCCCTCAACTTCGTCGAGTTCATCCGCCAGATTCACGCCGTGCACGTATCCCATATCTACAGCCGGGGAGTCGCCAGCATGCTGTGCCGGCCCTCCAGCGTCATCGTATACAAGGGGGTTCCGGGGGCGCCGACCATGCTCGGCTTCCGCTTTTCCATAATCATCAACACGCGGGCCTCTTGTAGCGCGAGGCGCCCCGGGTTCC
This sequence comes from uncultured Collinsella sp., assembly GCA_958439775.1. Taxonomy (GTDB): domain Bacteria; phylum Actinomycetota; class Coriobacteriia; order Coriobacteriales; family Coriobacteriaceae; genus Collinsella. The sequence goes on from CAUBWQ010000192.1 coordinate 408, forward strand.
CTATCAACAAAAGCATCGGGCTCAATCGTCATGCGCCGATCGGAATCAACCGCTCCCTCGCCCGCGCGCCCGTTGCCGCATATACTGTGCGCAGCGATGACCTCGGTCGCCCCCGCGCGAAACAGTCCCTCGATATCCGACGGATCGAGCACTTCTATCAACACGACCACGCGACTCACGCGGCCTTCGGCCGTCAGGCGCGCAACAGTCTTGCGCACATCTTCGATATCAAACAGAGACGCCGCGATGATGGCAGCCCCGCGGCGCGACGGAAACGCCCGCGCCATGGAAACCAGCCCGTCCAGGTCACCCACGCGAAGCACCTGTGCACCCGCATCACGGCCCTCGACTTCCTGCTGCAACAGCCCGTAATCGCCGCACGCGCAGCACGCAAGCCAGATCGCCTTCATCACTCGTCGCCTCCGCTCTTTTTGCCGCGCGCCGTGGCGGGAATCGTCAAGCTGACCGTTCCCTTGCCCGATGCCCCCAGCAGTTCCTTGACGTCTTCGGGGTCAGCCGCCAGCGTCACCCATTCGATCTTGCCCTCGCGCGTGGCGCCGGAATCCTCACTGGTATCGATCACGCGCGCGCCACACAGTCGATCGGTTACGCCGTCTTTTTGCACATACACATCCACGTAGCTGCCCACGCCCGCAGCACCGCCGACCGAGTGCTCGGCATCGACCGCCACCGAAACGGCGACCTTGCCCTTAGGCACCTCGAGCTTGTGGCTCTCGGCCTTGGTGTAGACATTGCAGATCACAGCGTTTTTGGGAATACGCGAAGTCGTCACGTCGCCGCGCACCTGGCGCAGCTCGGTCGCCGCGTCACGCGGCAGCAGGCTCGTCAGCCATTCCTGGGTTATGACATTGGTCTCATCGAGGGTCTCGCCCACATCGATATCGCGCGCCGCGACGCATACCTCGACGCGATCGCCACCGTACTTGGCCAAGGTCTCAGCCTGAACCTGTTCGGCTTGCGAGCGGATCGATGAGCCGTAAACCATGCAGAGCAGAGCAGCGAGCACGCCCGCGACCAGACTGATGGCGATGCGCTTGCTCTTGTTCACGGCCGCTCCTCTCATGGCAGTGCCGGGCGAATGCCCGTACCACCATTGTCTGGGTGGTCAGAGTGCAAAGCGGCGCAATCGCGATCTCGGTTTTCGATGTCAAACCAATCGCTGACCAAAAACTAACCAGCCCGTCAAGCTCGTGGCAAGGTTTTGGTCAGCACGTCAGCAAACTGCATGTTTCGAGGCTTTTTCGCAGCAAAAAAGCCGTCTCCCGAACAGTTGGGAGACGGCTGTCATAGGAAAAATCAATTACAGATGGACATCGGGATCGAGCATTTGGGCGCTCACGCGCATGGATGACGCCAGGTTTTGGAACGTTTCCAGACGCAGGCTGTCGATCTGCCCGGCGTCCTCGGCCTCGCGAACGGCGCAACCCGGCTCATGGGTATGCGTGCAATCGCCAAATCGGCACGCGCGCGATGCCTCGACAATCTCGGGGAAGGCGCGCGCCAGACCCCGCTCGTGACCCACGAGCGGTAGGCTGCGCAGGCCCGGGGCATCGGCGATCACGCCGGCGTCGCCCGGCAGTGCCACCATCACGCGCGCAACGGTAGTGTGACGGCCCTGGTCGTCGCGTTCGCGCACACCGCCAGTCGCCAACGTATCGTGGCCCAGCAGCGCATTGAGCAGCGTCGACTTGCGGGCACCCGACTCGCCCAGAATCATGGGGCAGCTCGCGGCAGGCACGCAGGAAGGAACCTCGTCCAGGCCGCGCCCCTCGGCAGAGGACGTCACGATCACGCGCACGTCCGGACCCACCAGGCGGCGCACGCGGTCCAGATCGCGCTCGAGCTCCTCGGCATCGCAGCGGTCAGCTTTGGTGAGCACCACCACCGGCTCGGCATCGCAGTCGAGCGCCAACACCAGCGAGCGCGCCACGCGGTCGAGCAGCACCTCGCCGGCACCGAGCGCCTGCACGATTAGCACGCTATCCACGTTGGAGCAGAGCACCTGGCGCTCTCCGCGGGCACGGCCGCGCCAACGCTCAAAGCTCGTACGGCGCGGCAGCACGCACTCAATCACGCCCATATCGTGCCCGGGAGCGCGGCGCACCGCCACACGGTCTCCCACGGCAGGCAGCAGGACCTCATCCTCGCCGCGCGATTTGGCAAACCCCACGGCATGCTCGGCGCGAAAGGTGTCGTCGGCAGTCGCCACCAGCGGAAACCCGCGATCCAAGCGCACCACGGCGCCAAGCCGCATCTGCTCGGGCTCCTCGGTATGTGTGCAGAAATCATCAAAGGCAGTCTGCTGGGTTTCATCGACCGGCAGGTCATCAAACGCCGGAACGTCCTGCAGCGCGTCAAGTCCCGGCACGCTTGCCAGCAGCTCCTCGGCAGACGCGGGGGCCTCGGTCGCAAGCTTCCGACGACGATCGCGCTTAGCCCGCGCCCCCGTCGTCTTTTTCTTCGCCTTAGCCTTAGCCTTGCCCACAAGCGCCTCCCAGCACCATAAATCACAACTGAGCAGGTATTTTAAATCAAAAAGAGCTGGCCGGGCAAAGCCCGACCAGCTCACAAACTTTCCCTCAGCCCTTTATCATCCGCGCGGGAGAAAAGCCAGCAAGGATACCGCAGGGCCCGCCCCGGAAGCCCTTTCTCCCGAACGATCCCGCAGCGCGAAGCGCGAGGACCAGTGAGGGAGAAAGGGCGTGGGGCGGGCCCGGACAGGTACGTTACTCTTTCTCCACAGCGCGCATGATCGCCTTGTAGATCTCCATCAGCGGGATGATCAGGAAGGCCAGGCCCAGCGCGGCAAGAACGCCCTTGAGCTCAAGCGTCACGGGGCCAAAGAACATCTCGGCAAGCGTCGGCTGCACGGTCACGATCACCGTCAGCACCAGTGCCAGCGCGGCGGAAGCCCACAGCCACTTGTTCTGCTTCTTCATGGTGAACAGCGACGCACGACGGCTGCGCATATTGAAGCAGTGGAAAATCTCGACCATGTTGAGCGTGATGAACGCCATCATCACGCCTTCCTCGTCGGCATTGCCGGCGATCATATCGGCGATGTGGA
>CAUBWQ010000193.1 GCA_958439775.1 uncultured Collinsella sp.
TCCAAGTTAGACCATTTCAAATGGTTCGATGTCTGCCCGGATGCGACACTGAAGTAAGTGTCCATCCTCGCAGTATCCGGTTCTCAAGGTGCACGCCCTCGCGGCTGATCCGGTCCGACCGGGCCGCGCGGCAAGGAGATATATTGCCAGACCGGAGGGGCCCCGGGGGCGGGAATTCCACTCTTCACAAGTCCTACACAATACATCGCTTCCTATATATGTCATAGAAAGGCTGGTGCAGAAATACTGCACGTATCAGATGATGACCCTTCGGTTAAGAGATATATAAAGATCGGTCACCTGTAAGTGTCTATCTACCCGCGCTTTTGCTATATAAACCAGCGCCTCAGATAAAAAGAGGGAGCGCCGCGCACAACGCGACACTCCCCTAGCGATTCAAGAGAATCTATTAGGCCTCGAGAGCCTTCTTGGCGATGGTAGCCAGCTCGTTGAAGGACTCGATGTCCTCGTAAGCCATCTGAGCCAGGACCTTGCGGTCGAGCTCGATGCCGGCAACCTTCAGGCCGTGCATGAACTGAGAGTAAGAGATGTCGTTCAGGCGAGCAGCAGCGTTGATACGAGTGATCCAAAGAGAACGGATCTCGCGCTTCTTGTTGCGGCGATCACGATACTGATACTGCAGGGAGTGCTGGACCTGCTCTTTAGCATGCTTGTAAGTACGCGAAGCGGCACCGTAGTAACCCTTCGCACGGTGCATAACGGTACGGCGCTTCTTCTTGGCGGCAACAGCGCGCTTAATACGTGCCATGTTCTATCAACTCCTAGACGGTAAAACGAAAAACGGGAACGCGAACTTAGGCGAGACGCGACTTGATGACCTTGCGGTCGGCAGCGGCAATCTCGGTCTCCTGACGGAAGCCACGCTTACGCTTGGTGGACTTCTTGCTCAGGATGTGGCTCTTGAAAGCCTTGGCGCGCATAAGCTTGCCGGTACCAGTCTTGCGGAAACGCTTCTTGGTGCCGCTGTGGGACTTCATCTTAGGCATGAAATACTCCTTAATCGGTTACAGAACACTAGTTACTTGGTATCGCTTGCCGCTTTATCCTCATCGAAGGCGCCCTTAATCGGGGCGAGCAGCATAAGCATGTTACGGCCTTCCATCTTAGGCTTGGACTCGACCGTAGCGTAAGGCTTGAGATCCTCGGCGAGACGCTCGAGAACGTTAAGGCCCTGCTCCGGGTGAGCCATCTCACGGCCGCGGAACATGATGGTGATCTTAACGCGTGCGCCCTTCTTGAGGAAACGCAGAACGTGGCCCTTCTTGGTCTCGTAGTCGCCAACGTCGATCTTGGGTCGGAACTTCATTTCCTTGACCTCGACCTTGGACTGGTTCTTACGAGCAGCCTTGGCCTTCATGGCCTGCTGGTACTTGAACTTACCGTAGTCCATGACCTTGCAGACCGGCGGCTCCGCGTTGGGAGCGATCTCGACCAGGTCGAGACCCTGATCGTCGGCGACGCGCTGGGCATCACGGATGGCGAACAGGCCGAGCTGAGAGCCATCGACGCCAATCAAACGGCACGAAGATGCAGTGATCTCGTCGTTGATGCGGGTGTCATCAGACTTAGCTATTTTCCCTACCTCCATTCATAAAAAAATAACCCGGCGCTTCTCAGCAACCAGGTCGTACACATAGACTTCCTCGATTTGAGGAAGGGAATCTAAGTTGTATGACCAGTCAGCTGCTCATTGGCGCCAAAAGGTGGGAACCCTCGGGTTCCTCTTTAGGGCATTGCGAGAACAACGCCTTGCGAATAATAACACGTACAGCGCGTTATCACATTACGTACACGAAAAAGGGGCCTTGACCCCCTTGAACGCTCGCTTGCATGTATGGTGCCCGAGGCGAGACTCGAAGGGCCTTCGCTTCGCGAAGCCCCGGGCTTCGGGCGCGAGGCGCCCTCGCCACGCTCCGCTACAAACAGGCCGCAGGCCTGTTTGCTTAACGCTTCGCGCGCTCACGCGAGTTCGGCACGAAAAAGGGGGCCGCAACCCCCTTGAACGCTCACTTGCATGTATGGTGCCCGAGGCGAGACTCGAACTCGCACGTTGTTGCCAACGGTGGATTTTGAGTCCACTGCGTCTGCCAATTCCGCCACTCGGGCACGTAATGCGTGAGTTAGTTTATCACAGCTTTCTACCGATTAGTCCGAAAATGGAACTTCGATCATTTCGATGAGTTCGACCGTGCGTAGCATCTCGCGCTGACGGCATCCGCGACCGTCGACCGAAGCCTCACCCATCTGGTTATCGTAAGGGTCCTCGCGCATGCCGTCGAAAGAGGGCTCAAACTCTGCCTGGAATCGATTGTTGGCCACCATACGCCATGGGTCGAGATTGCCAAAGTAGTGACGGCGGCGCCACTCCTCCCCCATCCTGCGAGCAGAAGATCCAAATGACACGTCGGCGTTGAGCCAACCGGTCTGCGGCGTATAGAACTCTGCCCAGTCGTGCGACCCCACCGAATCGGGCGCAACGTAGAGGCCGCTCTGCCAACGGGCAGGCACGCCCGCGATACGGCACATGGTGATAAACGTGAGCGCCATAACGCCGCAATCGCCGCGGAGCGAATGCGCGCAGTCATCGGCAATAGATCCCAAAAGCAAGTACGGCGGCTGATAGCGATAGTCGATATACTGCGTCAGGTAATCATAGATAGCACGGGCGCGATCGAGCGGATCCTCGAGTCCGCCAACAACGCTGGCCGTCAGCTGCTGCAGATACGGCGTAAATGCAATGTGCGGACGGTCCTCGGAAATATCCTCGGGCAGAGGCGCGTCCATACGAGGATGAACCGGAAGCGTGCCACAATAAGCAGCATCGATGTGATAACGATAAGTCACCGAGAATGAGCGCTCACTCGAAGAAGACCACGAGGCGGTACGCGCCGAAGCGTTCGCGGGAGCAACAGCACCCTCCGGCGTCATGTCGAGAATCTCGACCTGAGACTGTTGGCGGCAGGTGGCGGCTACGGGAAGCCAAGCGCGAACGGTCTCCCCCTCTAGAGCGCCGGGGACAGACAAGGACGCCTTAAGCGTAATAACGCGAGTCAATCCGTTTTGTGACTCCATCTCCTTGAGCATCTCGTTGCGCAGTGCAATTCCGTCCGTAGGATCGGGACGCATGCCGGGAACCTCTTTGGGATATACGCGAAGCGAATCGAGGAAGTTGTCGAGAACGAACAGCTCGCCATCGATAAAGCGCCAGTCAATACGCTTACGGTCAATCAGATCGTCAAACTGCTCCTCGGTAAACTCAGGCCACTCCTCGCGAATCACCGCAATAGCCCGATCGCGCGACACCGAAAAATGAAGCGGCGTCTCAAGCATGCGATACCGCTCGGCACGAACGCAGGCAGCAAGCGAGGGATCGGGATTCTGCCCCAAAAGACGATCACAAGCCGCAACAGCCTGCGTCAAATATCCGGCATCCTTGAGACGAAGAATCTCGGGCGG
>CAUBWQ010000194.1 GCA_958439775.1 uncultured Collinsella sp.
CGCGAGCGCGCCTGTCAGATCACTGACACTTTTGCGTTGATCCGTGGCGGCGAGTGCTGGCTCGTCGGACTGCATATCCACCCTTATAGCCATGGTGGTGTGTGGAATCGCGATCCCGACCGTCGGCGTCGTCTGCTGCTGCACCGCAAGGAGATCGACTTTCTTGACGGCAAACTTCGCAACCGTGGTTATGCGCTGGTTCCGTTGGAGCTCTACTTTAATACCGACGGCCGCGTAAAGCTGCTGCTGGGTCTGGGTCGCGGCAAGAAGCTCTACGACAAGCGCGAGGACATGGCCAAGCGTGATGTCCAACGCGAGATCGACCGCGCCCTTAAGGAACGCAACCGCTAGGCACTCTGTATAAGTCGCGGTGGAATACGGACTGTTTTGCCTGTTTGAGGGGCTATTCAGTCCCTATTTCACCGCAACTGCGGGCGTCTCATCTTTCTTACTGTTCTGACACATATGTCTCAAAGGCGGCGTCCGTTATGGGTGCCGCCTTTTTTGTGGGTACATACATCCATGAGGTTCCAACCCGAGCTAGGGGAGTGATCGTTATGGACAAAACTGCGTTCTTTACCATGCCGAGTGGCCTGTACGTGGTGAGCGCCGCGGCGGACGGGCTGCGTGCCGGCTGCGTTATCAACACAGCAGTGCAGGTGACATCCGCCCCGCCGCGCATCTCGATTGCCGTGAACAAGGAAAATGTCACGTCCGGCGTAATCGCATCGGCTAAGGCCTTTGCGCTGACCGTGATTGACCAGACCGCCGACATGCTCTATATCGGCAACTTTGGCTTCCGCACCAGCAGCGATTACGACAAGTTTGCCAAGTACGAGACCCACGAGACCGCTCTGGGCATGCCTTATGTGCCCGAGCACGCGGCGGCCTTGTTTAGCTGCCGTTTGATTGATACCGTGGACGTGGGCACGCATCTGCTGTTTATCGGCGAGGTTGAGGATGCCGAGCGCTTGAGCGGCGAGGCCCCGCTGACCTATGACTACTATCACAAGGTCTTGAAGGGCAAGACGCCGCCCAAGGCTTCGTCGTATCAAGGCTAGAAATGTTCTAAAAATACTTGCATTATATTATTGAGAATCTATACTAATAAACGAAGTACATCACCAGTCACGTTCGAGAGGAGAACATCATGGCTGAGGAGAAGAAGACGTATAAGTTTGTGTGCACCGTTTGCGGCTACGAGGTTGAGCTCGACACGCCCGAGCTGCCCGAGGATTACGTGTGCCCGGTGTGCGGCGTCGGCCCCGATGAGTTTGAGCTCGTCGAGGAGTAACTCGTAGACACACGGCGATTAGCCATACAGAGCTCTGTCCAAGGGCCCCGGCTGGATATTCCGGCTGGGACCCTTTTGATTTATCTGACGGTTTAAAACGGCCTTACGTGTTACAGATTGAGATGTTATATCTGGACAGTCACGCCATTCCAATTACATCCCCGTTAGCAGCACGATGTCGAGAATCGTCACGATGACGCCGATCCCTACGAGCAGCGCGTTGAGCGGGCGCGAGTTGGCGTATTTGCCCATAACGCGGGGCGAACTGGTGAGTCGTATGAGCACAAAGACCGTAATCGGCAACTGAAGCGACAACAGCGCCTGACTCCAGATGAGACCCTCAAAAGGATTCGGGACGATCAGGCACGCCGCCACTGCGCCGACGAAACAGACCGCCACTCCAATCGATGAGTGCCGGTCGTGGATGTCGTATTCCTCGTCGAACATGCCCGCGGTGATGGTGCCCGCCGCCATGCCCGCCGTCACACTACTCGATATGCCCGCAAACAGCAGCGCCACCGCAAAGATGGGGGAGAGCGTGGCCGCTGCGACGGCGAGGTCGTCTACGACCATGCCGTGCGCAAAGAAGGTCGTTGCGGCCAGGATGACCATGGCCGAGTTGATCGCCCAGCCCACGCCCATCGAAAAGAGCGTGTCGAAGAGCTCGTAGCGCAGACGTTCCTCGATAACCTGCTCGCCTTGGCCTTCGAAGTGCATGGATTGGATGACCTCGGAGTGTAGAAAGAGGTTGTGGGGCATAACGACCGCACCCAGGACACTAACGATAATCGCGGCCGAGCCAGTGGGCATACTGGGCGTGATCCAGCTTGCGGCGGCTTGCGGCCAGTCGACCTTGACTAGTGCAAGCTCGGCCAAAAACGAGAGCCCTACCACGCCGACGAAGGCGATGATCCAGCGTTCGGCACGCTTGTAGGAGTTCGTCATGAGCATCGCCAACGATGCCGCCGCCACGATGACGCAGCCGGCGCGCACGGGCAGTCCAAAGAACATCTGGAGTGCGATCGCGCCGCCCAGGACCTCGGCCATGGCGGTGGCGATGGTCGCGAGGTAGGCACTGGCGAGCACCGTGCGCCCAACGAAGCGGGGGAGAAAGCGGGTCGTGGCCTCGACAAGGCAGGCGCCCGTGGCGATACCCAGGTGTGCCGCGTTGTGCTGCAACACGATGAGCATAATCGTGGACAGCGTGACCACCCACAGCAGTGCGTAGCCAAACTGCGAGCCTGCGGCCATGTTGGAGGCCCAGTTGCCCGGATCGATAAAGCCGACGGTCACGAGCAACCCGGGGCCGATATGCCGGGCGATATCCAGACCTCCGTGGCCTCCGGTGCGGTGCGAGCCAAAGTGATGTTTGAGATGGTTGAGCATGGTGCGCTCCTGCGTGCCGTTTGTTTGACGCCGTAAAGGATACCCGTTTTAGGCTTAAAGGTTAACCAAGACTAACAAAATTGTTGTATTTGAATAGGATGGTGAAAGGGGATTACCGAAATGTCTTGATCTGTAACAACTAGGGATGGAAATTGGGTCTTACTGTTACAGATTGAGATGTTTGAAGCGGTGAGCTTACAGGCCGAACTTGGGGCCTATGTTGTCGCCCTTGAGGTCGGCGGTGTCCACTCGTAGGGCGTGCGTTACGCGATTGTTTCGAAACGGGCGGGAAACACAACGGGCCGGCGATGCACCTAGTATGCCTAGTCAACTGACTGTCTAACACCTAGGGGAGGATCGCGATGCAGGCAGATTCCGCTCAACAGCAGGGCCTTTATCGCCCCGAATTCGACCACGATGCATGCGGCATCGGCGCGCTTGCCGATATCAACGGCGAGCGCCATCACCAGATCCTGGACGACGCACTGTCCATTCTGGTCAACTTGGAGCACCGCGGCGGCACGGGACTCGAGAAGAACACCGGCGACGGCGCCGGCATCCTGTTCCAGGTTCCGCATCACTTTTTCCGTAAAGAGGCCCAAAAGTGCGGCCAGATTCTGCCGGCAGAGGGCGACTATGGCGTGGCCATGCTGTTCTTCCCGCAGGACGGCAAGGGCGTAGAGGATGCCCGTCGCGTGTTTGAGGAGGGCTGCGCCGAGGCCGGCGTGCCGCTGCTCTTTTGGCGCGAGGTGCCCGTCGACCCGCACGACCTGGGCGAGAC
>CAUBWQ010000195.1 GCA_958439775.1 uncultured Collinsella sp.
TCGTTGACGCCGCCGCCGCTGCGCTCAAGTGCCGCGTCGACGAGGTTCCCGCCCGCGTGGAGAACCTGCAGGCCGAGCTGCGTGAGACTTCCGGCAAGCTCAAGAAGGCGCTCACCGGTGGCTCCTCCGATGCGATCTCCAGCGCCATCGACGGCGCTGTTGAGCTGAATGGCTACAAGCTCGTTGTCGCTGAGCTTCAGGGTCTCGAGGCCGCAGACCTGCGTAACGTTTGGGATACCGTGCACCAGAAGGTCGCCGGACCCGTCGCCTGCGTCGTCGCCAGCGTGACCGAGAAGGGCACCCCGGCCCTGCTCGCCGCCGGCTCCGATGACGCCGTGAAGGCCGGTTTCCACGCCGGCAACGTGATCAAGCAGATCGCGGGCCTGGTCGACGGTCGCGGTGGCGGTCGTCCCAACATGGCCCAGGCCGGTGGCAAGAACGCCGCCGGTATCGCCGATGCCCTCGCGGCCGCCAAGACCGCGCTCGGCGCCTAAGAACCTAAGTAGTCGCTGTGGTCGCGCTCGCACTAGACATAGGGGAGACCAGGATTGGCATCGCCGTCTCGAGCCGTGATGGCAAGATGGCGATGCCTGTCAAGGTGCTTCCGGCTGCCGAGGTCACTGGCATGGCAAAGACGTTTCGCTACCTTGTCGAGGACTATGAGCCCGATATCCTGGTAAGCGGACGTCCCTTGACCATGGCCGGTGAGCCCGGCCCCCAGGCCGAGCGCGTCGCCGCCGTGGCCCAAAAGATTGCCGACGAGCTCGAACTTCCGCTGGAGTTTGAGGACGAGCGTCTGTCCTCGCAGGAGGCCAAGCGAATCCTGCGGGAGCAGGGGCTCAACGAAAAGCAGATGAGGGGCAAGATTGACATGATCGCCGCCAGCCTGTTCTTGCAGACATGGCTCGATCGTAAAAACGAGGAGGTTCAGCATGCCTAGCGCTTCCGATCCGCGCCAGCAGAATCGTACACGGCAGCCCGCGCCGCGCCCTGCTCAGCCTGGTCAGCGCCCCGCGCAGCCGACGCAGCGTTCGGTTCAGCCTACTCAGCGTGCTGCTCAACAGCCCGCCGCTCGTCCCGCGCAGCCTGCTGGCGGCGCTCGTTTTAAGCAGCAGGCTCCTGCCCAGCGCACGCAGGGGCAGGCCCCGCAATCACGCTCCCACGCACATCATGCTCATGGCTCGCACGGCGTTGCTCCGGCCACGCGCTCGAGCTATAACACGCACGCCCGCCGTGGTGCCCAAAAGAGTAGCTCCCCGGTGCCTATGATTATCGGTGGCGTCGTCGCCGTGCTTGCGCTTGTCGCGATCGTTTTCTTTGTCGTGCCGGCCGTCAAGGGCTTCTTTGGCGGTGAGGATGCGAAAGTCGCTGCTGGCCAGCAAGTTACTATCACGATTCCCGATGGTGCCTCGGGTGACACCATCGCTTCGATTCTCTCCGAGAACCATATCGTCGATAATCCCAAGGATTATTATGCGGCGGTCAAAAAGCTCAACGCCGATATGTCGCTTAAGCCGGGTAAGTATTCGTTTACCACGCTTATGGACGCCACGAAGGTCGTCCAGCAGCTTATGGAAGGTCCCAACGCCGGCTCCGATGCGCTCACGATTCCTGAGGGCCTGACGGTCGATCAGGTCGCCGACCGCGTGGCCAAGGCGTACGACAGCATTTCTAAGGAAGACTTCCTTAACCAGGCTAAGGCGAGCAATTATGTGAATGATTACGCCTTCCTTAAGGACGCCGCGAACGATTCACTCGAGGGCTTTCTATTCCCTAAGACCTATACGTTGGGTAAGGACCCGTCTGCCGATGATGTGATTCGCGCCATGCTTGACCAGTTCAACACCGAGTATAAGTCGCTCGACTTTGCCAGCTGCGAGGCCAAGATCAAGGAGCGCTATGGCGTGGAGATGTCCGATTACGACATCGTTAACCTTGCCTCGATTGTCGAGCGCGAGGGCCTCAACGCCGATCAGCGCGCGCATGTGGCATCGGTTTTCTATAACCGTCTGGCGGGCAAGCTCGATGGCCTGCGTTACCTCAATAGCGACGCGACCATGATGTACGTCACCGGCGGCGAGGTTACCGCCGACGACCTGCAGAGCGATAGCCCGTATAACACCTATAAGCACGAGGGCCTCCCGCCCACGCCCATTTGCTCTCCGTCGCTCGAGGCGCTCAAGGCCACCCTTGAGCCGACCGACTCCGACGACCTGTATTTCTACATTACGCAGGACGAAGAGTATTTCTCGAAGACCTACGAAGAGCATCAACAGTCTTGGAATTGATCATGAGGATTTTTAGCCCCAAACGATATGTTGCCTCGGTCGATCGCATCGACCTCGATACCCTCTGGGCCGACGGCAAGCGCGCCATTCTGCTCGACCGCGACAACACCCTGGTGCCACGTGATACCGAGCAGGTACCCGCTGCGGTCTCCGCCTGGCTCGAGGCCGCCCATGCCAAGGGCTTTAAGCTGTGCATGGTGTCCAACAACTGGCATCGCGACCAGGTTATGGCGTCGGCGCGCGAGCTGGGGCTCGAGGCCATCAGCCATGCCATGAAGCCGGCGCCCTTTGCCCTCAAAGCGGGTCTTAAGCGTCTGGGCGCCACGGCTGACGAGGCCGTGCTGGTCGGCGATCAACTGTACACGGACGTGTGGAGCGGAAACTTTGCCGGCGTTGACACTATTCTGGTCAAGCCGCAGGCAACCCAGGACCTGTGGTACACGCAGATCTTCCGTATCTTTGAGCGCCGGGCCCTGCGCGACCTTCCCTGCGAGGAATAGGTTTCGCCATGTCTCAGCACATCAAACACGGCTGCGACCATATCTTCTTTATCGGCTTTTTGGGCGCGGGCAAGTCGACGCTTGCGCGCAACGTGGGCACTATGTTCAAGCGTCGATTCATCGATACCGATCGTTTGGTTGTGCGTCGATGCGGCAAGTCGGTGACCGAGATATTTAAGACCGAGGGCGAGGATCGTTTTCGCGAGCTCGAGACCTCGGCACTTCGTTCGCTTCAGAGCGAGCGCAGCCTGCTGGTATCGTGCGGGGGTGGCATCGTCGAGACGCCGGTGAACATTGAGCTGATGCACGAGATGGGTACCTGCGTGTACCTCGAAGGCGACTTTGAGGACTCGTTGCGTCAGATTCGCCGCTCCGATACCCGGCCCGATTTCCGCTCGCCCGAGCATGCTGCGCGCCTGTTTGAGCATCGCCGTCCGCTGTATCGCCAGGCCGCCGATATTACCCTTGATATTCGCAACAAGTCCTTCGAGGACGTTTCCTACCTTTGTGCCGAGATGCTTTTGGAGCGTGGATTGCTATGATTCGCCGTCAACTTATCAATTTCCAAAACCGCAGTGTCGATGTCCGCGTCGGATTGGGCGCGTTCGGGGAGCTGTCGCGCATGTTTGCCTCGGCTGTGGGCAAGCCTAAGCGCGCGATGGTGGTTT
>CAUBWQ010000196.1 GCA_958439775.1 uncultured Collinsella sp.
CGCGTCGGCGCGGTCGGAAAACACCCGGGCACTCTCGGGATCCTGGAACGCCAGCACCAGATGCGTGTCGCAGTTGCCCATGATGGAGCGTGCGCGTGCCTCGCCATAGAGCGCATCGAGCTGGTTGGTCGACTGCAGCAGCAGCGTTGCCCAGATGTTGCGGCTTCGGATAATCGAGAGCACGTTGTCGATCTGGGGGATCTGCAGATTTGCGAAGTCATCGAGCATAAAGCGCACGGGCACGGGCAGGCTGCCGTCGGGCTGCCTATCGGCCTCACGAATGAGGCCCATAAACGCCTGCGAAATAAAGAGGCCGGTCAGCGGATCGAGATTGCGGTCAATATCGCTCACGGTTACAAACAGGGCGCAGGGGGTGTGTCCCATGGAAGCGAAGTCCACCTGATGACACTCACGATAGAGCTGTGCCGCACCGTCGAATCCCAGACACATGACCTTTTCGGCAAGGATGCCGACGATGCTCGCGTGCATGCGCTCGGCATTTTGCGTAATGGCGTAGCGCCGCCATAGCGAGAGGGCATAGCTTTGGGGGTCGGTCGTGATCAGGTCGTCAAACAATCGACCTGTGGCACCGTCCTGCAGGTGCTCGATCAGCTTGATGACCGAGCTGATCGTCTGCTCGTCGGCGGGCAGCTGTTCGGTGACGTAGGCGATAAGACACGACAGCAGGTTTGCCGCTGCATGATCCCAAAAAGGCTGGTTGTTGTCCTCTATGTGGAAGATGGCTTTTGCCACCGAGAGGATGTCCTGCTGGTTGGGCCTGCCGTCCGCCTTGCGGCGAATGTGCCTCAGGGGGTTGTAGCCGCAGCGCTCGATGCCGGGCGCAAGGGCCGGGACGGTGTTGAGGTCGGCGAAGTTGAGACATTGCACGCGGTAACCGTGGGCTGCCAGCACGGGTCCCACTTCGCGACAGAGCGTGCCTTTGGTGTCGAGCACGATGTAGCTTGCGTTCATTTGCAGCAGGTTGGGCTTGAGGACGTTTCGGGTCTTGCCGGCTCCCGAGGGGCCGATCACAAGTGCGTTGTTGTTGAGTCCCGTTTGGCGGGTGTCGCAGGAAAGCGTTCGATCCTTGGCGAGGATGGTGGACGATGCGGACTTAGATGCGGCGAGGCGGCTGGCGAGGTTAGACATGGGCGACCTCCTTGGTGGTCGAGAGGATTTCGTGGGCAAAGCCGAGCTCGACGGCGCGCTCGGCCGAAAGGTAGGTGTCTTTTGCAGTGAGGGACTGGATGCGCTTGGGCGTGAGGCCGCTGCGGTCCGAGAGGATTTGCGTGAGGGTCTTGCGGGTCTGCATGAGACGCCGGCTGGTTTCCTGCAGCGCAAGTGCCGAGCCGCCTGCCCCCTGGGGGATCAGCGGGTCGTGAATCATGAGCTCTGCATGGGGCGCCATACGGCGATCGTCGCCGCCCATAAAGATCACGGTGCCCATGGACGCGGCGAATTCCAGGCAGACGGTGCGGATGGGGCACGATGCGAGGCGCATGGCGTCATAGATCGCAAGGCCCGATCGCACGCTTCCGCCGGCGCTGGCGACAAATATGGTGATGGTGCGGCTGGGGTCGGTGGCATCGAGCAGGCGGATCTGTTGGCATAGGTCGTGGGCCATCGGGGTTTCGATGTTTCCCATGACGGAGAGCTCGCGACGGGCGAGCATCTCATCGTAAATGCTGGTGAGCGTGATACCTCGGGCGGATTCACGCATGGTGAGGGGGCTGATGATGGGGGAATGATTGGTGTCCATGAGGACTCCTTTCTGTTGGTTGCGTTGTGGAATAGGATTGTTGCCCGCGGAGGGGCTGGCGGGCTACAGGGTTCGTCCGAGCCTGAGATCGAGCTCGGTTGTGGGGCAGGCTGCCTGTTCGTGCGGCTCGCAAGCGCCAAGGGCTCCAAAGCGATGGAGCGTTGCGACGGGCGTGGTGTAGGCGAGCCGCAGCTGATGCTCGACAGGGGCACATCCGTCATTTTTGTAATGAGCCGCGTAGTACTGCGCGATGCTGGCGTTCATCTCGCTGCCATTGCGATGGCGCTCAAACTGGCGTCTGCAGGTCTCGATGATCTTTGCTACCGACTTGGGCGCCGTCGCGGGAACAAGGGCGAGATAGCCCTCAAATAGCTCGTTGATGCTCAGGAGGCACAGCAGGTCGATCAGCGTCCTTATGGCTGCTCCCTCGGCGGAAAAGTGCGCGGTCATGCGGTTATATCGGTTGCGGTCGACGATGGCCGCATGGGGTCTTGGAGTTTTCTGCCCCGTGGTCCCGGGCTTTTGCCGCGCCTGTGTATTGAGCTCGACGTTGCAGCGCTTGAGGCCGTCCAACGGAAGGAACAGTGCGGTGCGCAGGGTGTTCCGCTTGCTTTCGAGTTCATGACGCTCGTCGGGTTCCCATTCGAGCTTGAGTTTCGTGTCGAGCGCCGTAAGCATATGGGCTAGGCAGCCTACGGTAAGAACGTACGAATCGTTGTCGCGTTTTGGGGCATAGGGGTCTGTCAGCTTGCGAATGTCGGGGTCGCCCATGATCTTTGTACAGCGCTTCAGCAGTTGAGGGTGGTCGGCCAAGATCGTCGCGAGCGGTAGCGACGCGTAGTTCTTGATGGTCGCGGCGGCAAAGGCGGCGTCATATTCGTTTACATATGCTCGCTCAATGCGGGCATCCAGAATGCTTTTCTTATCGCCGTCTTCAGCGTGGTGGTTTGTCATAGCTTCTCCAATCGGTTGATGTTCGTGCTGTTTGTTGATGTGTTGGTTGTCGTGAGTGATGTGCTTGCCGTGGGTGATGTGCTGACGTTGGGGTGCTATGCGGTTTTCAATGAGCCCGTGAGGCAGTTGCTGCAGGGGCGGGATGGAACGGCCCATGCAAGGCGGAAGGCATCGTGCTCAAAATCGAGACAGCAATGCCCTGGGTGCCTCACATGTGGCAGTTACCTCATTAAGTTGTCATTGCGTTTGGGGTTGTACTTTGCCGATCTTCTTTCTCTTACACGCTAAAAACTGAAATTTCATATGCTCGATCTACTTAAAACCGCAACGGCGGTCTTTTATCAACTTATATGTCGGAACGCGTCTTTGCAAGTACTTTTTTGCGTTTGTTTCAAATGGGGTGGTTTTGCAACCGTCACGCGCCACGCTATGCGAACGTGCCCCTTTTCTGTTGTCGGTCGGATACGATGAGTCGCGTGACGTCGTCAGAGGTCGAATTCGACCGCTAACGACGTTGTGCAGCTCATCATTTCTGGTCGCAAACAGTAAAGGGGCATGAGGGTGTATTGAGGGGGGATGTCTTGCTGTCGGCATCCGCGTGCGGTGCCATTCGCTGTCTGTAAATATACGTTTACAGCTAATTTCATACCACTTGTCGGAATGCGGACGCTGTCCTTGTATGTCGGGCGTACATTGAACGTGGTATTTCGCGTGAAACCA
>CAUBWQ010000197.1 GCA_958439775.1 uncultured Collinsella sp.
CGAGCGGGGGCTCCTGTCGTTTCCGTGCCCCTGGATTGGGTCATAGTGTCTGACTCTGCCATTACATCGGTGTTGCCGTGGTTGTTGAGTAGTCATTGGGCACTTGGCACTTGGGGACGTTCCTTTTGTGCCGGCACCTGGGGACAGTCCTTATGTCATGAGATCGGTGCAAGAGGGATAGGTTGCCTTGCGTCGATCTAAATAAGTTGCGGTGAGATAGTTCTTGAATTGGCCTTTTTGGGCTAAACAGGAACTATCTCACCGCAACTGCGTTGAGCGTTTTTTGGCAGCTGGTTTACTTGCTTGCGAACAGCCAGACTAGGATGATCACCAGGATTGTGGCGACGATGCAGACGATGGCGCCGGTGAATTTGATGCGTGAGTCGCGGGTACGCTCGCGCACCGCGTCCTCGGTGGCTTCGAGCTGGGTAACCTCTCGCTCGGTCTCGGCGTGTTCGGCTTTGTCTCGGGCCAAGGATCCTGCAAGCGACTCAGTGATCTCTGGGTGGTCGTGTACTTCGGTCGCCTGTTCGATGATCGACTGCGCATGTGCGGCATCTGCTTGGGCGTTGGCGATGCTCTGCTCTTGGTCGCGGCGTGCCTTGTCCTCGGCGGCGATCTTCTCGCGCAGTTCGCGCTGGCGCGTTGCAGCGGCGGTTTTTGCGGTCTGCAGCTCGTCGCGCGCGACATCGGCCTCTGCCGTCACGGCCTGATGGGCTCGCTTGGCGTCGGCGATAGGGGCTTGCGCCTGCTCGACGGCCTGCTCGGCTGCGGCAAGCGAGTGCTCAAGGTCGGCGGTGATGCGCGGGACATCTTCTTCGGCTTTACGCAGGGCATCTGCCGTGTCGGAGATCTGCATCGAGAGCTCGCTGGTGCGCACCGTATAGTTGGCGGGATTTGCCGAGGGATTGCGTTGCAGCTCGGCGTACTCATGACGCAGCGTCTCGAGCTGGGCGCGCGTGGCGTCGACGGTTTGTTGTGCGGCCGCAATGCCGGCGTCTCGCTCGGCCTTCACCTTGTCGCGGATGCGCTTGGAATCCTCAAGACGTCGAACGAGGCGGTTGCCGGTCTCGCGAGAGCTCGCCTCGCGGGCCTCCACGGCGTCGAGCGCGGCCTTCAGGCGGAGCTCAGTCGCGTCATCCTCTGTTTTCATTTGTTCGAACTGACCCTTGAGCTCTGTCGCTTTGGCGGCGTGGGCATCACGGTCAATCTCGGCGGCCGCAGCGGTCTTTTGCGCTGTGGCGATCGCCTGACGCTGGTCGGCGACGATCTGCTCGTAGCGGCCTGCGATATCCTGGCGCGTCTCGAGTTCCTCGGCCTGATTGGCAATGCGCTGCTCAAGTTCGGCCAGGTGGGCGCGGGCATCGGCAAGTGCCTTTTTCGCGGCGTTCATCTCGCGCATGGCCGAGGCGCCCTGGGCGATAAAGGTGCCCACGGCGTTCGCAGTGTTCGAGACGGCGGTCCCCAGATCGCGGCTCGCGGCGGGGGAGTGCGGGGCGGTCGGGCGAGCGGTCTCGGCAGCGTCCGCATCGGCAGCCTGCAGCGCGGCGATATTGCCGGTACCGCCCTCGACCACAGAAAAGCCTGCTGCGTGCGGATCGACCGCATCGGCGCCAATCGTGGGGTGCTCGAGCTGCAGAAACGAGGGCATGGTGCTGCCCTGGTCGGCAACCGGAGTCTCGCCGGGTACAAAGGTCGAGGCCGCCTCGGCGGCCTCCTCTTCCTCGGCATCAATATCGGCATCGGCGACGGCGTCTTTCATCGCTTTGACAGCATCCATCATGGAGTCCATGACGGCATCGAGCTCTTCTTCCGAAGACACCTCGATGGGGCCCGCTGCTTGCGGAGCGGCGTCCTGTACAGGGGCGTCGTCCTGAGCGGGCGCATCGTCGTTTTGCTCGTCGGCGTTTTCTGTTTCAGGGGTTTCCGCCGTAGTGCTTTCGTCCAAGATGGGGCCGTCGACGTCGGTACCATCGCAGGTCACAGCGTCAGTATCTGCGGTGACGTCTGCGGAATCATCAATATGCTCTTGAGTCTGGGGGTCCAGCTCGTCTGTCATAGGCATGTGCTCCTCATCGTTGTTTGTCACCCTATGATAAGGTCTCGCGCCGACATCCCGCGCGCCGCAGCAAAGTTTCAAAACGTGTTCGATGGCTCGTTTGGCTGACAAAAATTCGGCCTCTTTATCCAGTTCGTGCTTGACATTCCCTTCGCCGAATGACGTTGTGCCGTTCGCCTGCTGCGGTCTTTATTTTTCACTTGAACCCGCTAAAGTTGCATTTCAGCTTTTGGCGCGTGAAGTTGGATACGCGCAGTCGGCGGGCGTGCCCGTCGCGATTTGAAAGGACTTTGTATGGGACTTTTCACTGGTAAGACCGTGATCGTCACCGGCGGCGGTAAGGCCACGCTTAAGGACGGTTCCGCTGGCTCCATCGGCTACGGCATTGATATCGCTTTTGCCAAGGAGGGCGCAAACCTCGTCATTACCGGCCGCAACGTCGCCAAGCTCGAGGCCGCCAAGGAGTCTCTCGAGGCCGAGTACGGCGTCAAGGTTCTGCCCGTTCAGGCCGATGTTTCGGCCGGCCAGGACAACGAGGCCGTCGTCCAGAACGTCATCGACAAGGCCATTGAGGAGTTCGGCCGCATCGACGCCGTCGTCAACAATGCTCAGGCCAGCGCCTCGGGCGTGACCATCGCCGATCACACCATGGATCAGTTTAACCTGGCCATTTACTCCGGTCTGTATGCTACCTATCTGTACATGCAGAAGGCCTATCCGCACCTGAAGGAGACCAAGGGCTCCGTGGTCAACTTTGCTTCGGGCGCCGGCCTGTTTGGCAACTATGGCCAGTGCAGCTATGCCGCCGCCAAGGAGGGCATCCGCGGCCTGACCCGCGTCGCCGCCAACGAGTGGGGCAAGGACGGCATCAACGTCAACATCGTTTGCCCGCTTGCCTGGACTGCTGCGCTCGAGAACTTCCATGATGCCTATCCCGAGGCGTTCAAGGCCAACGTTCACATGCCGCCGGCGGGCCATTACGGCGATGTCGAGAAGGAAATCGGCCGCGTGGTCGTTCAGCTTTGCGGCCCCGACTTTAAGTATATGAACGGCGAGACCGTCACCCTCGAGGGTGGCATGGGCCAGCGGCCTTAGGGGTTACGTCTCAGGTTCCGCCGTTCTAACGAACGGCGGACCAGCCGACGCTGCGCGGGCCGCATTTGGACAATCTGACGTTCAACTTCAAGGGCGCGACCAGAAGGTCAGCGCCCTTTCGTTTCACGTCACCTTGTCTCAAATGCGGCCCGCTCGCTGACTTATGCTCAACCTGCGGCGCCATTTTGCTTGAAGGCACCTTGCTCGATCTGGCGGGTTTTCGCTCATATGACCCAATCCGCTGTCAAGAGCCACAATGGCCCCGCCGACCGC
>CAUBWQ010000198.1 GCA_958439775.1 uncultured Collinsella sp.
GGTTCGGGTGATTAGCTACCCGTGTGGGTTTGGCTAGGTTCGGGTGCTGTCCGTGCCGTGGGGTAAAATCGTTCAGTCAGAACACGAACCCGCATCGGAGCTCATCACATGGCATTCGTCCATCTGCACAATCACACTGTTTTCTCTATGCTCGACGGCGCAACCCGTATCCAGGATATGGTCAACCGTGCCGTTGAGCTGGGTATGCCCGCCGTTGCCATTACCGACCACGGCTACATGTACGGCGTGCCCGACCTGGCGCTGGCCTGCGACGCCGTCAACCACAACACGCCCGCGTATAAAACCTGGAGCCACGACAAGGCCTTCTTGGAAAAGGACCGCCGCGACGAGCTGGTGGAGCCCGATCCCGAGGAAAACCCGCGCGAGCATGCCCAGTATGTGAAGGACATGGCCATGTGGGACGAGAAGGGCAACATCGACGAGCTCAAGCCGCCCCTGGTCATCAAGCCCATCTTTGGCTGCGAGGTTTACTTTACGCCGGACGAGACGCTCGCCCGCGACCATAAGCCCGAGCTCTACCACATGATCCTTCTGGCCAAGGACCAGGAGGGTTACGTCAACCTGATGCAGACGGTCTCCGAGGCCGCTGTGCAGGGCTTTTACTACAAGCCGCGCGTGACGCTCGACAACCTGCGCCGCCACGCCAAGGGCATGATCTGCACGAGTGCCTGTATCGCCGGCATCATCCCCAAATACATCGACCGCGGTGACATGGAGGGCGCCGTCAAGTGGGCCGAGACCTTCCGTGACACCTTCGACCCCGGCGACTTCTACATCGAGATTCAGGAACACGGCATTACCACCGATAACGGCCTGACCGACGAGCAGATGGACCGCACGCTCATCGACATTGCCAAACAGGTGGGCGTCAAGGTCATCGCCACCAACGACTTCCACTACCTGCGCCGCGAGGACGCGCCCGTGCAGGACGTCATCATGTGTATTGGCATGAACGCCAAGGTCGACGACCCCAACCGCATGCGCATGACCGGCTCGGAGTTTTACATGAAGACCGAGGAGGAGATGCGGGCGATGTTCCCGTATTGCCCCGAGGCCTGCGACAACACGCTCGAGATTGCCGACAAGTGCTACGTGGAGCTGGACTGGGACTCCATCATCCTGCCGCGCTTCCCGCTGCTCGACCCCGGCGAGACGCACGAGAGCCAGTTCCGCCGCGAGTGCGAGAAGGGCCTGCGCCAGCACTACGGTGACGACTGGGCCACGCGCGAGATCGGCGGCGTCAACATCAAAGAACGCTTTGAGTACGAATACAAGGTCATCTGCGACAAGGGCTTTGCCGCCTACTTCTTGATCGTCGCCGAGTACGTGCAATGGGCCAAGGACAACGGCATCGGCGTCGGCCCCGGCCGTGGTTCTGCCGCCGGCGCTATCGTCGCCTACGCCATGAACATCACCGCGTTCGACCCGCTCGAAAACGGCCTGATGTTCGAGAGGTTCCTGTCCCCGCAGCGTACCGAGATGCCCGATATCGATATGGACTTCGACGATGAGCGGCGCCTCGAGGTCGTGGAGCACGTTCGCCAGCTCTACGGCCCCGAGAAGGTCACCCACGTCATCACCTACTCGACCATCAAGCCCCAGCACGCCATCAACGAGGCCGCACGCGCCCTGGACTACCCGGTCTACATGGGCCAGCGCCTGTCCAAGATGGTCTCGAGCGACCCCAAGGTCAAGCTCAAGCAGGTGCTCGACAAACAACCCGGCAAAGAGGATCTGTTTAACCCCGATTTTGCCGAGGCCTATAAAAAGGACGACGACGCCCGCCGCATCATCGACACGGCGCTCTCGATCGAGGGCCTCACCCGTGGCGAGGGCGTGCACGCGTGCGCCGTTCTGATCTGCCGCGACCCCGTCAACGATCATGTGCCCACCAAGCTCGACACCAAGGGCGGCGTCGAGATTACCCAGTACGAGGGCCATACCGTCGCCGACATGGGCCTGCTCAAGATGGACTTCTTGGGCTTGCGCACGCTGACGGTTATCTCCAAGGCCAAGGCCAACATCAAAAAGAACTTCGGCATCGACATCAAAGAGGAAGATATTCCCTTTGACGATCCCGAGATCTTTAAGCTCATGGGCTCCGGTCACACCGCCGGCGTCTTCCAGGTCGAGTCCGCCGGCATGACGGCCACGATCAAGAACATGAAGCCCACCGAGTACAAGCACGTCGTGGCATTGATCGCCCTGTACCGACCGGGCCCGCTGGGCGCCGGCATGGTTTCGTCCTACATC
This sequence comes from uncultured Collinsella sp., assembly GCA_958439775.1. Classification (GTDB taxonomy): domain Bacteria; phylum Actinomycetota; class Coriobacteriia; order Coriobacteriales; family Coriobacteriaceae; genus Collinsella. Next base: position 2,275 of record CAUBWQ010000198.1, read on the forward strand.
AACCGCATGAACGGCAAGGAGCCGGCCGTCTCCTACGACGACCGTCTGGACGACATCCTGGGCGAAACCTACGGCACCATGGTCTACCAGGAGCAGGTTATGCTCATCTCCGTCGAGATGTGCGGCTTCTCCAAGGGCGAATCGGACTCGCGTATCCGTAAGCCCGTGGCTAAGAAAAAGATCAAGCTGCTCACGTCGACGGTGCTCCACTGGGAGGATGGCTCGGACGAGACCACCTACGACCACTGGATGAACGGCGCCATCAAGAACAACTACACGCGTGAGGTCGCCCAGAAGATTTGGGACGATGTTCTCGAGTTCGCGTCCTACGCCTTCAACAAGTCGCACTCCGCCGGCTACGCCATCCTGGTTATGCAGACGGCATGGCTCAAGGCGCACTATCCGCACGAGTACATGGCGGCCGTTCTGACGTCCTACACGGGCAAGACCGACAAGATCGTGCACTACGTCTCGGCATGCCGTCACGACGGCATCCCCGTGCTGTCTCCAGATGTCAACGAGTCCGGCACCGAGTTCACGGCTACCAAGGAAGGCGTGCGCTTTGGTCTGGCCGGCATCCGCGGCGTGGGTACCGGCGTGGCGCAGGCGATTATCGCCGAGCGCGAGGCAGGCGGCCCGTTTAAGACGCTGCACGACTTTGTCGAGCGCGTGGACTCGAGCCAGGCCAACCGCCGCGTGATCGAATCGCTCATCAAGGCAGGCGCCTTCGACTCCACGGGGTATCCGCGCCGCCAGATGATGCACTTTGTGGACAAGAACAACCCCGAGAACATCATTGACGCCGCGATAAAGCGCCAGAAGGACCGCGCGAGCGGCCAGACCTCGTTCTTCGATATGTTTGGCGACGTTGAGGGCTCGGGCTTCGAGGTCAGCGTGCCCGATCCGGACGGCCAGGAATGGGACCGCCACCTCAAGCTGAGCCAGGAGAAGGAGGTCCTGGGCATCTATGTCTCGGACCACCCGCTGCGCCCGTTTGAGTATGCGCTCAGCAAAGCGCGCGACTTCTCGTTCTCGCAGATCGATACCGGCTACGAAGTGCAAAACCCCACGGGCGGCACCATCAACCAGGAGATCCCCGAGGGCACGGCACTGTGGTGGGCCGGAATGGTATTGAGCG
>CAUBWQ010000199.1 GCA_958439775.1 uncultured Collinsella sp.
TATGCTGCCGAGATTCTTAAGGGCGAAGGTGCGTCTCCCGAGCTCATTCGCGCCATCCAGACGCACACGTCGGACTTCAACACCTCGCTGCCCAAACCCGAGCTGCAGATGGAGAAGATCCTGTTTGCCTGCGATGAGCTCACCGGCCTGATCGGCGCCGCCGTCATCATGCGCCCGAGCAAGAGCGTTATGGACTTTACGACCAAGTCGCTCAAGAAGAAGTTCAAGGACAAGCGCTTTGCCGCCGGCTGCTCGCGCGACGTGATTTCGCAGGGCGCCGAGATGTTGGGCTGGGAGCTCCCCGAGCTCTTTGACCGCACCATCGCGGCTATGCAGTCCTTCGCCCCCGACCGCGATACCTTCCAGGCCTAACCGCCCACGCCACCTATAACCACCACAAAGGGGACAGGCACCTTTGTGGTGGTTTTTGTTTGCGTGGGCTTTAGGGGCGGACCTGGCCGGTGCCGCGGAGCTTGTATTTGTAGGTGGTGAGGGCCTCGGCGGCGAAGGGGCCGCGGGCGTGGAGCTTCTGGGTGGAGATGCCGATCTCGGCGCCCAGGCCAAACTCGCCGCCGTCGGTGAAGCGCGTGCTGGCGTTGGCGTACACGGCCGAGGCATCGACCGCATCCAGGAAGCGCTCGCAAGCATCCGTGTCCTCGGCAACGATGGCCTCGGAGTGCATCGTGCCGTAGCGGTTGATGTGTGCGATGGCCTCGTCCTCGTTTGCCACGACCTTCACGCTCATCTCGAGAGCCAGGTACTCGCGACCCCAGTCCTCCTCGGTTGCGGCGACGTAGTCATCACCCTCGGCAAGCCCACCGTCGGCGCACGCAGCGCACGTGGCCTCGTCGCCGTGAATGAGCACGCCGTGGTCATGCAGCACGGCAACGACTGCGGGCAAAAACGCATCGGCCACAGCACGGTCGACCAGCAGCGACTCGGCGGCATTGCACACGCCTACGCGCTGGGTCTTGGCATTAACGATAATGTTGAGCGCCTTATCAAAGTCGGCGGATTCATGCACGTAGATGTGGCAGTTGCCCGTGCCCGTCTCGATCACCGGCACAAGCGACTCGCGCACGCAGCGCTGAATCAGGCCTGCGCCGCCGCGCGGAATGAGTACGTCGACAATATCGCGGAGCTTCATGAGCTCGCCAGTGGCCTCGCGGTCGGTGGACTCGATCATCGACACGGCCTCGCGCGGGAAGCCCTTGGCCTCGAGCGCATCGGCCAGCAGCTCGGCGATCATGGCACACGAGTGATAGGCCAGCGAGCCGCCGCGCAAAATGCAGGCGTTGCCGGTACGGATGCAGATGCCTGCGGCGTCGGCCGTCACGTTGGGGCGCGCCTCGTAGACCATAGCGACCAGGCCCAGCGGCACACTCACACGGGTCAGGTCCACGCCGCTTGCAAGCACGCGGTGGTCGAGCACGCGGCCCACGGGATCGGGCAGCTCGGCGAGCTTTTCCAGGCCGGCGGCCATGTCCTCGACGCGCTCGGGCGTCAGCAGCAGGCGATCGAGCAGTCCGGCCGAGGTACCCGCATCGCGAGCAGCGGACATATCGAGCTCGTTGGCGGCGACGATGGAGTCGACACCGTTGCGCAGTGCTGCGGCCATGGCGCGCACGGCCTCCTGGCGCTGCTCATCGCTCGCCGTAGCAAGCGAGGCCGACGCTGCCTTGGCGGCAACGGCAAGATCGTGGACATACGTGGCTATATCGACCGACATGGGCGGCCCTTTCTCCTAGAAGTTTGCAACCATGGTAGCCGATTTGCGCATGGCCTCGCCCGCGGCGGTAGAATTGGTCAACCCGAAACATCGCAACGAACGGAAGACTCACATGGCCCTCATCACTTCGTACCACGTCCCCGGCCTTTACGTCGAGGACCACAGCATCGACGTCCCCCTTGACTGGCGCGGCCTGGAGCCGATGCTCCTGGCCGTCGGCAGCACCATGCGCCGCGGCGCTATGCCGGCACCCATCGCCGGCGCGCCCGAGAGCATCAAGCTCTTCTACCGCGTGGTTTGCGCGCCTGACCGCATCAACGACGATCTGCCGCTGCTCCTGTTTTTGCAGGGCGGCCCCGGCGGCGAGAGCCCGCGTCCGCTGTCGCCCACAAGCGACGGCTGGATCGAGGAGGCCGTCAAGCACTTCCGCGTGGTCCTTCCCGACCAGCGCGGCACCGGGCGCAGCAGCTGTGTAGACGGGCGCACGATTGCCGCACTGGGCGAGCGCGCGACGGCGGCCGGCTCCGATGCCGCACGCTCGCAGGCTGACTTCCTCAAGCGCCACCTCGCCAGCTCCATCGTGCGCGATTTTGAGTACCTGCGCCTGGTGGGCTTTGGCGGCAAGCCCTGGGTCACACTCGGGCAGAGCTACGGCGGCTTTTTGACGTTGAGCTATCTGTCGCTCTTCCCCGAGGGCGTGGCGGCAAGCTTTACCTGCGGCGGCATCCCCCACGTGCCGGCGAGCGCCAGCGAGGTCTACGCGCACACCTTCCCGCGCATGGCAGCCAAGACGCAGCAGTACTACAACCGCTACCCCGCTGACGTCGAGCGCGTGGCAGCCCTGGCCGATGCGCTCGAGGCCCAGAAGCCCGTGCTGCCCGACGGCTCGCCGATGACGGTCGAGCGTCTACAGCTCATGGGCAGCGACTTTGGCATGAAGCCGAGCTTTGAGCGCATGCATTGGATTATCGATCCCGCGTTTGTTGACGGCGACGGCACGCTGACCTGCGGCGCTCGGTATCTGACAGCTTTTTGATGCGCGTCTTCGAGCGCACCAACACGCGCACGAATCCGCTGTACTGGACGCTGCAGGAGTTTATCTATGCCGACGGCGATACCCTGCCGATTCGCTGGGCAGCAGCAGAAGAGAAGGCCCATCGTGCCGAGTTCGACGCCCTCGCACGCCCGCTCATGTTTACCGGCGAGGCCATGTTCCCGTGGATGTTCGAGCAGATGCCCGAGCTTAAGCCGTTTAAGCCCGCCATGGACCTGCTGATGGAAGACACCAGCTGGGACAAGATCTACGACCCGCAGCGCCTGGCCTGCAACGAAGTGCCGCTCCAGGCCGCGGTGTATTTCCGCGTGGGCAACTCGCACGCCTGGGTGACCAACGAGTTCGAGCACGACGGCCTGCACGGCAGCGAGGTGTTCAAGCACCTCTTCGACGAAGCCCTCAACCGCGGAGACCTGCGTCAGATCTTCTAGCAAAAGAGAGTCCCCACCTGCCGGCACATAAGGAACGTCCCCAGGTGCCGGCACGAGAAAGACAGCGCTGCGGGAAACGATCCGCAGCGCTGTCTTTCTTTATGCAAATACGATCAAGTTATCCCTGTGTATCGCCGGCTTCTCGGCCAGGTCTGCCAGCCGGCGGTCGCTGGCGACCTCGTCCTGGCGGCGAC
>CAUBWQ010000200.1 GCA_958439775.1 uncultured Collinsella sp.
GCCAAGATGGCGTCGATGAGCGTCAGTACGCCCCCGTCGTTGTTGCTCGGAATGCGCCACTTGGCATGCGCGTTCATGTGCTCTTCGGCATTGTCCACGATAAAGCTGTGACCGACGCGCTCCAGCATGGGGATGTCGTTGTACGTATCGCCCACGGCGGCAGCATCGGCAATATCGATGCCCAGGTGCTCGCACAGGTGCGCGACGCCGGCGCCCTTGTCGACGCCCAGGTTCATAAAGTCGATCCACTCGCGCCCGGCGTTGGTGACATAGAGTTTGTCCGAGAACTCGGGGCTATAGGTCTCGCGGAAAGCGGGCTCGGCGTCGTAGCCGGGGAAGAAGACCGAAATCTTGTTGGACTCGAAATCAATGCCCTCAAAGCTGTCGACGTAGTTGATTGTGTTGTAGTAGACGCTGATCTCGTCGTGGTATTGATGGTCGCGGGCAAGCACGTAGAACTCGTCGAAGCAGCAAAGGACGGGGACAGCGCGCGGATCCTCCGAGGCACGGCTCAAGACCTGCTGATACAGCTCCACGTCAATAGTGCTCTTATAGATATAGCTGCCGCGATAGATCACGCACGCTCCGTTGTCGGGACAAAAGGCGAGGCGGTTCTTGACGCCCTCGAACATCTCCTCGAGCTTGGGGGCGGGACGTCCGCTGGCGGGGCAGAATACGATGTCGGCGTCGGCGAGCTTGTCCAGGCGCTCATCAAGACCCTGGGGCAGCACGCGCTCGTCGGTCAGCAGCGTCTTGTCCATGTCGACGGCGAGAATCTTAATGTTTCCGATATTGGCGTCCGATTCGTAAGTTTGCATAAAAGCGAGCCTTTCGTTTCGAGATTGTTTCAGACGTTATAACCATCAATTCGTAGTCGGGCGTATTTTCGCAGGAACGGAGCGTATTTGCACCACGCTTCACAAAGTAATGAAAAAACTTTTCAGAAATTTGAATTTGTCGCTTGTGCTGCGGGCACTTTAGCGTAATATAGCGACCATCGAAAACGGAGACGGAAAAACAACCGCTTACCGAGGAAAAGGTACCGTTTACGATATTAGAATTGCGCCCGGCGATAGGTGAAAGGAGAGGCAGATGCAGTTCGTAACGATCATCACCACTGCAGACAATGCCATCCGACGCCAGCGCGCAATTTCCCGACGACGATAACAATCGTCTCTGTCCGCATGGGGCGAATTGCCTCAACAGAGTCATTTTGAGGTCGTTGGGTTTTAAGCACGACATTGCTGCATGTTTCTAGGGCATGTATGTGCTGATTTTTGCTATTTAACCTGATATTGCACGGTATATGACCTTGAAATGACTTGCAACTGACCGATGTTCTAACTAGCTACCAAGGGCGAAAGGAAACAGCCATGAGCAAGGAAAAAGTCGTTCTCGCATATTCCGGTGGTCTTGATACATCCGTATGTGTCAAGTGGCTCCAGGACGAGAAGAATCTCGATGTCGTTTGTGTCTGCGGCAACGTGGGCCAGGAAGAGACCGGACTGGATGCCAAGAAGCAGAAGGCGCTCGACTTGGGCGTTCTCGATTGCCAGGTGCTCGACCTGCGCGACGAGTTCTCCGATGAGTTCCTGACCAAAGCCATCGCCGCAAACTCCATGTACGAGAATAAGTATCCGCTGCTCTCCGCCCTGTCTCGCCCGCTGCTTGCCAAGAAGCTTGTCGAGGTCGCCCACGAGTTTGGCGCGACCTACGTCGCCCACGGCTGCACTGGCAAGGGTAACGATCAGGTCCGTTTTGAGGCCGCCGTCAAGGCCCTCGACCCCGAGCTCAAGGTTATCGCCCCGGTTCGCGAGTGGGACCTGAAGTGCCGTCCCGACGAGGTCGCCTATGCCCACGCCCACAACGTGCCGGTTCCCGAGGGTGCCAACGACAACCCCTACTCCATCGACGACAACCTGTGGGGTCGTGCCATTGAGTGCGGTCACCTGGAGGATCCCTGGAACGAGCCGCTCGACGACGCTTGGGTTATGACCAAGAACCCCGAGGACACGCCGGACACCCCGACCTACACCGAGATTGAGTTTGAGGTCGGCAAGCCCGTCGCCGTCGACGGCAAGAAGATGAAGCTCTCCGAGATCGTTATCGCCCTCAACAAGATCTCCGGCGACAATGGCTTTGGCCGTCTCGATCTGGTCGAGGATCGCCTGGTGGGCCTTAAGAGCCGCGAGTGCTACGAGGTTCCCGGCGCCCTGACGCTCATCACCGCTCACAAGGCGCTCGAGGACATCTGCGTCGAGGGCGACCTGCTCAAGTCCAAGATCAAGCTCGAGCAGGATTGGGCCACCGCCGTGTACAACGGCCAGTGGTACAGCCCGCTCAAAAACGCGCTCGATGCCTTTATGGCCGATACCCAGAAGTTCGTGACCGGCACTGTCCGTCTGAAGTTCTTTAAGGGCAACTGCCATGTCGTCGGCCGCAAGAGCCCCTTCAGCCTCTACGACTACGGTCTGGCTACCTACGACCGCGACACCACGTTTGACGAGAAGGCCAGCGCCGGCTTTATCGAGATCGATACGCTGTCGCTCAAGACGTGGGCAAAGGTCCAGGGCCCCAGCTCTGCTGCCGCCCAGGCCTAGCGCCTCCTTCCCTTGGTATCCGCGCGGCCCATCCGCGTGATACATAACGGGCGCACGGGGTCCCTACCTTTCGTTATGCTTGCTGACACTTCTTAACATCGGTGGCCCCTACGTTCCGCCCGCATATATGATGCCGCGTCTGCGGCTGAGTCCGAGCCCCGCCGGGGTTGTCCGGCGGGGCTCCGTCTATCAATTTGGCGGCTCTGCGCCTATATATATGAGGAGTATCCATTATGTTCAATGCTATCGCGCATGCTCTACTTGCCCTCGCGCGCGAGTTCGATGCTGCAAAGGTCGAGGACGTTCCTATGAGCCTGAAGGCCTGGATCGATGGTTCGCAGGGCAACATCCGGAGGGAGACGTTGGGCGCCAAGTGCATGGCACGTCACTTCTTTGCAAATTAGCTACATGGCTCCGCACACGGTGGGGAATGTGTAAAACTAGCGGTTGAAAAATCGCGTTAGCGATATGGCGTATTGCTTTGGGCGCTTGTATTGGTATTTGGAGAAAGGGGACGGTTCCATGGCTCTTTGGGGTGGTCGTTTTGAGGCAGGCGTGGCCGAGGTCACGCAGGAGTTTGGCGCGTCGCTGCCGGTCGACAAACATCTCTATAAACAGGATATCGCCGGCTCTAAGGCGCATGCCAAAATGCTGGCGGCCAAGGGCATCATCAGTGCCGAGGACGAGCAGGCGATTGCCAATGGCCTGACCGGAATCGAACAGGATATCGATGCTGGCAACTTCACCTTCGATATCAACGATGAGGACATTCATATGTCCATCGAGAGCGAGCTGACGCGTCGCA
>CAUBWQ010000201.1 GCA_958439775.1 uncultured Collinsella sp.
CTGTATTGGTCCACGCCCAGCGAGCGCCGTGAGCTGTTTGGAATTATCGACGAGCATATGACGGGCGCCGCGTATCGTCCCGTCGATCGCCCGGGCATCTTCTACCGCAAACCATCCATTTGGTCGGCTATCTATCGGCGCGAGTTCCTCAACGACAATCAGATTCGGTTCCTTCCCACGCCGGGTGCCTCGTATCAGGACGCAGGCTTTAACTTTAAGGTTTGGGCTTGTGCCGAACGTGCCGCGTTTATTGCGGACCCCATTTTGTGCTATCGCCAAGATAACGAGAAGAGCTCCGTTAATTCGCCCAACAAGGTGTTTTGCGTTTGCGACGAATATGCCGAGATGCAGCGCTTTTTGGACGAGCGTCCCGAGCTCAAGGCTCAGCTCCAGGGCATTTTAATGCGCATGAAGGTCGATACGTACCGTTGGAATGACGAGCGCCTGGTCGATGAGCTGCGTGGGCAGTTTGGGGAGAAAGCCTCGTCTGAGCTCAAGGCCGATTGGGATGCCGGTCGTTTTGACCTGTCGCTGTTTGATCCGCGTGGCGAGACCGACTTGCGTCTGATGGTCAAGTCGCCCCGCGCCTATATCGATTCGCGCTTTGACTTTAAGAAGCCGGGCAAGCTCAATACGTTTAAGCATTACTTTAAGATTGGCGGCCTGCCGCTGGTGTGGCGCGTGCTGACGTATCAGCGCGCCTACGGCGACAACCCGCACCCTGATGACGTTCCGGCCGCACAGTAGGAGCGAGTGACTATGGCTACCCCCAAGATTTCCGTTGTCGTTCCCATCTACAAAGTGGAGGAGTGCCTGGCCTGGTGCCTGGACTCCCTGCTTGCGCAGGACATGCCCGATTGGGAAGGCGTGCTGGTCAACGATGGCTCGCCGGACGGCTCGCGCGATATTGCGGTTGCCTATTGCGAAAAGGACGCGCGCTTTAGGCTGGTTGATAAGGAGAACGGCGGCCTGTCGAGTGCACGTAATGCCGGCATCGCTGCGTCCACGGCGCCTATCGTCGCGTTCTTGGATTCCGACGACCGCTTTACGCCCGATGCATGCCGCGTGATCGTCGATGCCTTTGAGCGCGAGGACTGCGACGTTTTGACCTTTGGCGCGAACCCGTATCCGCTGGAGGCGGGGTATCCGTGGCTTAACTATGTGCTGAGCCCGCGCGATGTGTCGTTTGAAGGCTATAGCTCCGATCTGCTGTTTAAGGAAGCATCTCGCCCCTTTGCATGGCGCACCGCCTGCAAGCGTGAGTTTTTGCTGGGCAACGGGATCGTGTTCGACGAAACCGTTAAGTATGGTGAGGACCAGGTCTTCGATTTTGCCGTGTACGGTCGTTCGCGCAAGACCGCGCTTATCTCGAACAAGCTGTATGACTACCGCGTGGCGCGCAAGGGTTCGCTCATGGACACCATGCGCTACGACGACGAGACACGTCTGCTGGAGCACGTGAAGATTTACTCCGCGGTGCTGGCTGACTGGCAGCGCGACGGTCTTGATGTCCAACATGCCGATGACCTGGCATATTTCCTCTGCGATCTTGTGCTGTACGATGCGCTCAGGCTTCTGGGTACGGGCTGCGGCAAGGTGTTTGCTGCCGTTGCCGCAGCGCTTGCCGGTTCTGCCGTGGGCAACGATGCTGCGCTCGCACAATGCGCTTCTTCTGTTGCTGCTATGGTGCGTGCGGCGCTTACCAGCAAGGCCCCCAATGCCCGTGCGTGCAAAAAGCTCATGTTCGATTACGACGTCTTGAGGTTTGGGCGCCTGGGTGCTTGCAAACGCATGGCAGCGAACGCCTTGGGAAAGCGAGAAGTGTAGATGAGTATCAAGCGTTTGGCACTTTGCCGCAGTCAGGGCCGTCTATTTGTGCTGCTTCGTTTTGCCGGTCAGGATGTCGCCGCGCTTATTGAGCGGGAGGGTTCTCAAGCGTTTGCCCATGCGACGACAAGCGGTTCTTGTGTGCCGTCGCTGGTGCTCCCGGTCGATCATGGCCGTGTGCTGGCGCTTTGCCCTTTCGTTTCCGATTACGAGCGCGAGCTTGCCGTCTTGGTGCTTCCGTTTTTGGATGGCTCTGCGATCGACGCTGCATTTGTGTCCGGTGGCCAAAAGCTTGGCTCCATTCGCCTCGATAGCTGCGTGGCCAAGCTGGAATCCAAGATTAACTACAAAGCAAAGCCTGCGATGTGTGCACTCGTTCGCGATGCACAGCGCGGCGAGTGCTGCGGTCGCTATGAGATCGATGCTGTTCGTTATTTACCGGCAGACGCCGGCGCGGTGTGGCGCTATGAGGTTACCTGGGATGGAGACCTCCAGTGCACACCTGAGCTCCAGATTTTCGATACGCATATGAATGCCATCGATGTCACCGTGCATGTGTTTGAATCGCAGGTCGATGTGCCGCAGCAGGACGGATGCCGCGTCAATAAAACGTATCTGAGCGTTGAGATGCCTCAGGATATACGAGATTTTGTCACGATTGTGAGCGATCCCACAGAGCAGATCCAGAGCGGGTTTTGCGCCATGGATGGTCGCCTGTACAACGGCATGGTCGATGACAGTTGGAACCGCATGAAGGACGCGCGTGCGGACGACGTAGCCTATCGACGTTGGTTTGAGCAGCATCGCGCAAAGCCGGGCGATTTGGCGTGCCAGCGTGTCGCTTCGGCGGCCTTTGCCTATAGACCTCTCGTGAGCATTGTGGTGCCGTGCTATAAAACTGATCGGGTCTACCTGCGCGAGCTGCTGGACTCGGTGCTAGCCCAGAGCTATGACAACTGGGAATTGCTGCTTATGGACGCCTCGCCCGAATGGGATGCGGTGGCCAATCTTGCGGCTGCCGCCAATGACGAGCGGGTTCGTCGTATTGAGCTGCCTGGCAACGGCGGCATTGTGCTCAACACCAACGCAGGTATTGAGCAAGCGACGGGCGACTACATCGCGTTCTTGGACCACGATGACATCTTGGAACCGGACGCGCTATTCCACTATGTTGCCGCGCTGAATAAGGCGGCCGAGGGCGAGCGTCCCCAGGTCCTGTTCTGCGACGAGGACATGTTCCAGAAAGTAGGAGAGTGGGGCCAGCCGGTCTTTAAGACGCAGCTCAACGTCGACCTGCTCTATAGCCATAACTGCGTGACGCATTTCCTGATGGTGGAGAAGGCGCTTATCGATCGTATTGGCATGTCGCCGGAAGACGTCGCGGGCGCCCAGGATTATGACCTGACGCTTCGCTGCCTTGCATCGGGCGCACGGTTTGAGCATATTGCGCACGTGTTGTATCACTGGCGCGTGCATCCCGGTTCCACCGCCGATGGCTCTGCCGATAGCAAGCCGTATGCCATTGAAGCGGGTCGTCTTGCGCTGCAGTGCCACTTTAACGCGCTGG
>CAUBWQ010000202.1 GCA_958439775.1 uncultured Collinsella sp.
CGCGCCGATCATGGCCCTGGTGGGCGGCAGCGCCGTCACCGTCAAGCCCAAGGCGGCGACCCCCAAGGTCGCCAAGCATGTGCTGGAGGACAGCACCGCCGCATGGCAGAAGGCCGCCGACGCCACGGTCGCCGACGACCTGTACTGGCGCCTCTCGGCCACGGTCCCGTCGGGGCTCACGGCCTACGACACCTATACGGTGCGGTTCGTCGACACCATGAGCGCGGGGCTCGACTCCTCCAAGGTCGCCGCGAGCATGCGCGTGTACGCGGCGGCGGGCGCGGACGGCGGCTTCGGCGCCGTCTCGGCCGGCAAGGACGGGCGCGCCGGCACCGAGCCCGCGAAGGGCTGGACCGATATCACGGCCCAGTGCGCCATCAAGGTAGCGGCCGACGGCAAGACCTTCACCGTGCGCACCGGCGACCTGATCGCCGCGCTCGGCGGAGCCGACGCCTTTGCCGCGGGCGCCCGCGTGGTCGCCGTGTACAACGCGCCGCTCAACGGCGCATGCAACCACGGCATCGCGAAGGGCAACCCCAACGAGGCCTACCTGCGCTACCCGCGCTCTCCCCTCGCCGACCAGTCCGGCGACGCCGGCTTCACCCGCACGCCGAGCGACGATGCGTGCGCCTACACCTGGGATCTCGCGCTCACCAAGCGCGGCAGCGACGGCGACAAGCCGCTTGCCGGGGCGGTCCTGAGCATCGCCGACGACCGCGGTCGTACGTTGGCGGCCGACGGCACGTGGGATGCGGAGGGCAAGGCCACCGTCACCACGGGCGAGGACGGCCGCGTGACCGTCTCGGGCGTGGACTCGGGCAAGCTGGAGGTCCGCGAGCTCAAGGCGCCCAAGGGCTACACCGCCTTTGAGGGCACGCGCTCCGTGACGGTTAAGGCCGAGGGCCTGGACGTCGACCAGGTGGTCGCCGCCAAGCCCAAGCTCAGCATCACGGCCGAGTCGCCCCTGCGTGCCGACAGCGCGGACGGGTCGACGGGCAGCCTGGAGGCGTCGCTCATCAACACGCCCACCGGCACACCCCCTAGCATTACCACCGGAGGCTTTATGCCCTCGACTGGCGATATGGCAATGTACGCCGCGGCCGCCGCAGCGGTCGCCGGAGCCGCACTCATCGTGGTCGCGCTCCTGGTCAAGCGGGGAGGTGGCAGCCATAAAGAGTAGCTGGCAGCCCCACAGAGAGCGGGGCGAGACGTAGCGAAGTAGATGCTAAGACACAGACAGACAGATTTAGATCAAATGGAATTCGAGCAGAAAGCAGAGGAAAAGAAGATGAGCATGAGCAAGAACATCGCACGCCTGGCAGTGACAGCAGGCCTCACCGCAGCCCTGAGCTTCGGCGGCGTCATGGCCCCGGTGACCATGGCGTTTGCTGAGGGCACGACTACAACGACCAATAGCATTACCATCAAGAAGAACGTAAACAATGGTGATGTGAAGTACAAGGCATATCAAATCTTTAAGGCCGATGTCGTGGACAAGGACGGGAAGAGGGTCGCGTCCAACGTCGATTGGGCAACGGGCTATCTGAAACTGTTAGGGCTGGCATCATTGCCGCCATAAAGAATGCCGACAAAAGTGGCGAGCTTTCCAATGATCCCTCCGCACAGGACGTCGCCGACTGGATGGCCACAAATCTCCAGGATGCTTCTCAGGTTGTGAACAATGGTGATTTGCTCGATACGATTGCCAGCTTGGTCAAGGGCACTACTCCTGTCACGCCAAAGGGAGCTTCTACCGCTGCTTTCGCCGCGGACATCTCAGTATCATTTGATAACTCTGGCTACTATCTCTTCCTGACGGACGATGACTCTATCGGCACTGCGGATAGCTATTCCGGCAAAAAGCAGACTGGCACTTCGCCGATTTTCGCTGTCGTGGGCGGCAGTGCTGTTGAGGTTACCGAGAAGACCGGCATTCCTACGGTTACAAAGAAGATTAAGGACGACAAGCCTGGCAGCCGTTGGGCCGACAAGGCTGACTCGCAGGTTGGTCAGAATGTTCAATATCAGCTGACCGGCACCGTTGCCGAAAACGTGGCCTCGTTCAATACTTACTACTACGAGTTCCGCGACGAACTGTCTGCTGGCCTGATTGCCGACAATAATTCGGTCCATGTTACGGTTTATGCGAACAACGAGGATACGAGTGGAACCGAGGTAAACCTTCCCACGGGCGCGGTTGAATACAATACGACTGGCAACAATAATGTTCTGACGGTTAAGTTTAATGATTTGAAGGCTGTGACCGCCAAGAACGGTTCCTCTGCCATTAGCATCACCAAGGACTCCAGGGTCGTCGTCACCTACACCGCAAAACTCAATCCCGCGAGGACTGAGAAGGTTACCGTTGGCGGCGTGGGCAATGACAACAATGTTAAGCTCATCTACTCCAATAACCCCATGAGCGGTGGCAAGGGTGAGTCCGTGCCCGATACCGTTCGTGATTACACCTATGCGCTTAAGCTCGTCAAGGAAGACTCTGTCGATAGTAACACCAAGCTCAAGGACGTCATGTTTACCATCAAAGCCACGGGCGCTGACGAGCTTGAGTCTGGCAAAGTGGGCACGCAGTATGTTCATGAGAACGGTTCGCTTGGCGATGGCGAGTACAAGTTCAAGACTAATGAGAATGGTGAAATCAACGTAAAGGGCCTCGATGCCGGTACCTACACGGTGCACGAGGTTGAGGGCAGTAACCCTGGCTACAACACGTTGGATGACTTTACCTTCACCATTACCGCCGAGGGCCTTGATGAACTCGAGGGCGCGACGCTCAATGGGAACACTGATCCGAATACGCTGAATGTGACCGCGGGGAAGAACGGCTCCACTTTGGTCACCCCGTCAGTCGATGGCGGTACCGTCACCCTTGTCGTCCAGAACAAGAAGGGCTCCAACCTTCCTCTCACCGGCCTCAACGGTGTGACCTTCACTTGGATCGCTGGTGGCGCGGTGCTGTGCATCGGCGTGGCGCACCTCATCCGCAGCCGTAAGCAGGCTGAAGAGTCCGAGCAGGAGTAACGCTCACTCACCCATCCCTTTGGCAGGTGGGATGTGATGGCCATGAGACTTGCGGACACTTTTCTCGTCCATCCACGTTCTTGCTTTGCCATTCTCTTTTCGGGGCAGACTCCGTGCTGGAGTCTGCCCCGTTTTTTCGGGATAGCGCAGCCAGGCTCCATCGTCCGATGCGGGCACGTTCGTCATCGCGTTTCTTGACTCGTATGAGGTTGGGTTTAAGGTCCGTAGGCGCACGCGCGGTGCGGACGGTAGAAGGCGTTTGCGCCGCGAGCGCAAATAAAAACGGCCGGGGTTGCAGCGCGGCGGTTTAACACGTTAGAAAACTAGGCCGCCCGCGCTCCCAAACATTT
>CAUBWQ010000203.1 GCA_958439775.1 uncultured Collinsella sp.
ACAGCCAGTGCGCGCGCATCTGCTCGCAGGTGTAGTGGTTGAGCAGGTCGTCTGCCGGCGGGGGAGGCGTCTGCGAGGACGAGCTTGCCTTTTTGCCCATGTAGAGCAGGTGGTAGCAGGCGCTGACGGTGCTCTGCGTGAGGTTCCAACCCAGGGCCTCCCACATGGCGGTCTGCGCGATGCAGTAGAAGTAGATGTTGTCCTGGCCAATGAACTGGTAGATCTGTGCGTCATCCGAGCACCACCAGTCGCGCCAGTCGAGCGAGCTGTGCTGGTAGGTGGGAGCGGGGACCTGCGTGGAATCGGCGGCGGGCTCGCCCATAAGCGCGGCATCCTGGGCGGCGACACCCTCGGTCACGCCGGCGGCCTTGGCATCGCGTGCGAGCACGGTACGGGTGTAGCTGATGGGTGCCCACAGGCTCTCGGGCCAGCACCAGCAGGTGACGTCGGTCACGCCGTCAACCTCGGGCACCGGAACGCCCCAGTCGATGTTGCCGGTGATGCGGAAGGGCACGAGCGCCTTGCCGCTGCGGAAGCGCACGCCGCCGTTGGCGAGCACCGCGTGAGCGTCGTCGCGCTCCTTCCAGCTGGGGAAGGTGACGGTAAAGCTGCTCTTGTTGCCCTCGGGCTCCAGCACAGTGTGCTCGGGCAGCTGGTCCTCGACGGCGTCGAAAGCCTCGCGGAACTTGTTCTGAATATAGAGCTGTGCCGGCAGCAGCCACTCCTCCATGGTCTTGGAGACCACGGAGCGAACCTGCGGGTTCTGGGCGAGCTTGGCGGTGTAGGTCTTCATAAAGTCGAGGTAGGCCGGCAGGTCGAAGTAGAGGTTGTCGACCGGGCGCAGCTCGGGCACCTCGCCGGTGAGCTGGCTCTTGGGCGCGATGAGCTCCTCGGGCTCAAACTGGTGACCCAGGTCGCACTCGTCGGCATAGGCCTTCTCGGACTTGCAGCCCTGGATGGGGCAGCGGCCAATCACCTGGCGGCCGTTGAGGAACGTGCCGGCCTTGGCGTCGTAGAACTGCAGCGTGGAGCGCTTAGAGATGGTGCCCTGCTCGTGGAGGCGCTCGATAATCTCGGCGGTCACCTCGTTGTGAATCCGCGCAGCCGGCTCAAGGCCCGAGCCGCCGTAGATATCGCAGCTGATGTTGTAGTTGTTGAGGGTCGCGGCCTGGCGGGAGTGATTGGACTCGACGTACTCGTTAATGGACTTGTCGTAGCCCTCGTTCTCCTTGAGCTTGCGGTAGCTCTCCATGATGGGCGAGCCATAGCAGTCGGTGCCCGAGGTGAAGATGACGTTCTCGCGGCCCAGGCGGTCGCGCAGGAAGCGGGCGAAGAAGTCGGCCGGGACAAAGACGCCGCCAACGTGGCCAAAGTGAAGGCCCTTGTTGCCGTAGGGCTCGCCGGCGGTAACGATGGCGCGGCGAGGCCAGCTGGGACGGTCGTTCATGGAGTATTTGGATGCCATGGGACTCCTTCGCATATGGTAAGAGCGCAGCCGGGAGCGGGGCTCGGCGACGCAGTGGTCAATTCGTGCATATCGTTCGACATTATCGCACATGCGGGCGGGTGCGTGACGGGGGCGCTATCCTAAGATGCTATGAATGAGATTTCCAACATACATGCGTTTGAAGACGAGGATTTCCTGCACGCCGGCTTTGTGTGGGGGATGGCCGTGCTTGGCGCATTTGCCGTGTGCCTGGTGCCGGTGTTTATGCTGCTGGGTGGGCCCGCGGATTTGGATGCGGCTGACGCGGGCGGCTGGACGGCGGTCTTGGGCTGGATAGTCGGCTTGGCGGTCGTTTCTGCTGCGTCGTTTGGTGTCCATGAGCTGGTGCATGCGGTGCTATTTAAAGTGCTGGCGCCTGCGGACGCGCGTGTGACCTTTGGGGCGAACCGCGAGACGGCGATGATTTATGCCTGCGCCGAGGGCGTGGTGTATTCGCGCATGCGGTATATGGCGATTTGCCTGGCTCCGACGGTTGTTTTGACGGCGGCGTTTGCCTTGGGGTTTGCGTTCTCGGACTATCCGCTGCTGTGCTATCTGGCGGCCGGCTTGCATTTGTCGGGTTGCGTGGGCGACTGGTATTACGTGCGGACCATTTTGTGCGACCGCCGCATTGTCGCCTGCGAGGACACATCCTTTGGCGTCCGCTTTTTCGCAAGGTAGTCTTTTGGGATGATTTTTCTGGGACGGGGATGTTGATGAAGCCGTTGCTGCTGCATGCTTGCTGCGCGCCGTGCTCGCTGGAGCCGGTTCGCCTGCTGCGCGAGGAAGGGTTTGAGCCCACGATTTGCTGGACCAACCCTAATATTCAACCGCGCGATGAATGGCAGCGCCGCTTGGACGAGCTGCGCCGGTGGTGTGCCGATGGCGACATCGAGCTCATCGAGGCGGGGGAGGACCGCGAGCGCTGGGAGGCCGGCGTGGCACCGCTGGGTGCCGATCGGCCCCGTCGCTGTCGCGCGTGCTATGCCTTGCGCTTGGCCGAGGCGTGCCGCGTGGCCCAGGAGCGCGGGTTCGAATATGTGGGTACGACGCTCGCCGTCTCGCCGTATCAGTTGTTCGAAACCTGCAATGATGTGTTGGAGCGTCTGGCTGCCGCCCGCGGTCTCACTCCGGTGATTCGCGATTTTCGTCCGTATTACCCCGAGGCGACACGCCGTTCACGCGAGCTGGGCATGTATCGGCAGAACTACTGTGGTTGCCGCTTCTCGGCTGTCGAGGCGGCCATGGACCGCGCCCGCATCCGCGACGAGCGCAAAGCGTCCAAAAAGTAGTTCATTTGGGACGTCAGCCTGCTAGGATGTAGAGCGGACTTTAGCTATATAAGGAGTATCCGACGTGTCTATGCGTACCGATGATTTTGACTACAACCTTCCCGAGGAACTGATTGCCCAAGCTCCTGCCGAGCCGCGCGACTCCTGCCGCCTGCTGGTGGTTGATCGCAAGGGCTCCCAGGCGGGAACGCCGCTGGAGCACGGCGGTACCGTTGAGCACCGCATCTTCCGCGACATCATCGACTATATCGAGCCGGGCGACGTGCTCGTCATCAACAAGACGCGCGTGATGCCGGCCCGCCTGATCGGTCGCAAGGCCGGCTCGGGCGGCGTGGTCGAGACGCTGCTGCTCAAGCGCCGCGAGGATGTGGATCCGCTGGGCCATGTCTGGGAGTGCCTGGTCAAGCCGGGTAAGCGCCTGAAGCCCGGTGCTCAGATTGAGTATCGTGCGGGCGGCGCCCATGCGCCCGAGGGCGCGCCCATGGTGCTGACGGCCGAGGTCGTCGACTTTGTCACCGATAGCCGCGGCGGCCGCCTGGTGCGCTTTGAGCCGGCCGGCTGCAATGCCGCCGGCGAGCCGCGCACGCTCGACGAGGCCATTCCCGCCGCCG
>CAUBWQ010000204.1 GCA_958439775.1 uncultured Collinsella sp.
CCAAAGTCATATCGCCCATGCGCATACCCTCCTTCTAAAATACGTTCGAGGCACCAAACGATGCCTCGAACGTAACCAATATCTATGATGCTGAGAGGCTCTCGCACCTACACACGGCGCTTGAGTTGCGCTCCGCCCTCGCCGGGCATAAGACGGCGAGCGTCGTAGACCGAGTCGACGCTGCTGATGGAAGCCAGCAGCGGATCCAGGCCGCTCGCATCCGAAATCTCGACCATAAAGCGCAGGGTCGCAATACCCTCGCGGTTGGTCGAGGTGGCGGCGGAAAGGATATTGCCGCCTGCATCGCCAATGGCAATGGTGACGTCCTTGAGCAGGCCCATGCGGTCCAGGCACTCGACCACGATCTCGACCTGGAAGAGAGTGTCGGCAGCACCATCCCACTCCACGTCAATCATGCGCTCGGGGTGCTCCATGAGGCCCTTGACGTTGGGGCAGTTGGCGCGATGCACTGAGACACCTCGGCCGCGCGTGATAAAGCCGACGATGTCGTCGCCCGTCACGGGGTTGCAGCAATGAGCCAGACGGACTAGCAGGCCGCTGTTGCTCTCGCCCTTGACGATAATGCCGTTACTGGCGCTCTTGCCGCGCTTTTGCGGCTTGCGGTTGGAGCCGCGAGCAGGCTGTTTCACGACCTCGGCGATAGCCTCGGCCTTGGTGAGCTGTTCCTCGGGCTTTGGGTCCAAGATTTGCTCGACCTTATTGCCCACAGCGCGCGGGGCAACCTTGCCGGCGCCGACGGCGGCAAACAGGTCCTCGAGCTGCTTGAAGTTAAACTGCTCCGCCACGGCATTGAGCGCGCGCGTCGAACGCGGCGTAGAAATGCCATAGCCACGCTTACGCAGGTCCTTGGCCAGCATATCGCGGCCGGCGGCAGCGTCGTCGTCCTTGGTCGCAGCGGCAAAATAGCGGCGGATCTTTGACTTGGCGGAAGGCGTCTTGACGATCTTGAGCCAATCACGCGACGGTTTGGAACTCTTGTTAGTCAGGATTTCAACGCGGTCGCCCGTCTTGATCTCGTGCGTGAGCGGGGCCACCGCACCGTTGATCTTAGCGCCGACGCAGTGGTTTCCCACCTCGGTGTGAACGGCGTAGGCAAAGTCGAGCGGCGTGGAGCCGGCACGAAGCGCCATGACCTCGCCCTTGGGCGTAAAGACGAAAATCTCCTGATCGAAGAGGTCGACCTTCAGCGAATGCAGGTATTCCTTGGCATCGGTGATTTCGTCGGAAGCCGCCCAATCGAGCGAATGCTTGAGCCAGTTGATCTGGTCGTCCAAACGTTGAGCGTCATTGGTCTTGGAAGCAGACGATCCGCCCGACTTCTTATATAGCCAGTGGGCGGCAATGCCATACTCGGCCTGCTCATGCATCTCGTAGGTTCGAATCTGAATCTCGAGCGGACGAGCCGTGGGGCCGATGACCGTCGTGTGGAGCGACTGGTAGTTATTGACCTTGGGCATGGCGATATAGTCTTTAAAGCGACCAGGCATGGGATGCCACAGCGTATGCACCGCACCGAGCGTGGAGGAGCAATCGCGCACCGAATGGGTAATAACACGCAGCGCCACCAGGTCGTAGATCTCGGAGAACTCCTTGCCCTTGCGCTTCATCTTTTGGTAGATGGACCAATAGTGCTTGGAGCGGCCATTAATCTGGAAGCCCTCCAGGCCAATGCGGTTGAGCTCGTCGGTGAGCGTCTTGATGGTCTCGGCAAGGTAGCGCTCGCGGACCTCGCGCGACTCAGCCACCATGCGCGCGATGCGCTGGTAGGCATCGGGCTCCAGGTAGAAGAAGGACAGGTCCTCGAGCTCCCACTTAATAGAGCTCATGCCCAGGCGGTCGGCCAAGGGCGCGTACACGTCCATGGTCTCGCGAGCCTTAAACAGGCGACGATCCTCACGCAGGGCCGCCAGCGTACGCATGTTGTGCAGACGGTCGGCAAGTTTAACGATGATGACACGAATGTCCTTGGACATGGCGAGGAACATCTTGCGCAGCGTGAGGGCCTGTTTCTCGTCCATGCTGTCGACTTCGATGTTGGTGAGCTTGGTCACGCCATCGACGAGCTCGGCCACCGTATCGCCAAACAGGCCGGAAACATCGGTGAGCGAGGTCTCGGTATCCTCGACGGTATCGTGCAGCAGCGCGGCACACACCACATCGCAGTCCATCTTGAGATCGGCCAAAATGATGGCAACCTCGACGGGATGGTTAATGTACATCTCGCCCGAGCGGCGCTTTTGGTTGCAGTGCTTCTCGGCGGCAAAGCAGTAGGCCTGCTCAACCTTAGAAAAGTCGTCCTCATTCATATATTTGAGGCACAGGCGCTCCAGCTTGTCGTAGCTGTCCGCCATAATCTCGGGCGGCAGCTCATCGGCATGCTTATAGTGCTCCATCTCCGAAAACGGCTGGAGGGTGGAATCATGGGCGGTACGGGCTGCGGCATCCATCGAGGTCCCCTTCCCCTAGGCCCGCGGTACGATCGGGCGGTTAACTTTGGCTAGCATATCAGAAGCGCACGAATCGAGCGCCCAGCTCCGGAAAGCCGAGAACTCCATGCGCGAGCGCAAGCCCTCCAAATAGCGAATTGACCTGCTCAATTGCACGCGGCCGGGGTTTTCGGCCATCGCGATACGACGAGTGTCGTCAAACCCCGAAACGCGACAGAAACCAAGCTCTTCGAAGATTCCCAGGCCGCTTTCCACCGAGCGCTCGTCGACCGGCGTGCGAGCATCGATGGCAAGGCACATCTGTGCGATGTCGATATCGCTCGCGCTAAAGGAATCGTCCCCGGTTTTGCCGCGGTTGGAGCGCCACATGGTCTGCAGCGCGCGATAGAGCGTGACGAGCTCGTCGCGCTCGGGCGCATAGCAGTCGAGTAGGCGCTCGTTAATGCGGGCGTCGCGCGACGAATAGAGCAGATGGATCACGGCGGGCTGGCCATCGCGACCGGCACGGCCGCTCATCTGGTTAAACTCAATGCCGCCAAACGGCATGTGATAGAGCACGACATGGCGAATATCGGGGAGGTTGACGCCCTCGCCAAAGGCAGATGTCGAGACGATGCAGCTGAGGCTTCCGTCTCGGAATGCTTCCTCCACGCGACGGCGATCGGAACGCGCAAGCCCCGCGTTATAGAACGCGATATGGGTTGCGCAATCGGGCACACGCTTGCGCAACGTCTTGGCGAGCGCCACGGACTGGTCGCGCGAATTGACGTAGATGACGGTCTTTTCCCCCGTCGCCACAATCGACACCAAACGGTTCTCGCGACTTGCAAGATCACGGTCGTCCTCGAGCCGCAGGTTCTCGCGCACCGTCTCGTCGACCACCGTGCGAGTGATCGGCAGCATGCGGGCAAGCTC
>CAUBWQ010000205.1 GCA_958439775.1 uncultured Collinsella sp.
TTTTGAGTCGCTCAATGCCGTGGTCGAGGACGCCGACATCGATGCACTCGATGAGGAAATCACACGTTCCGAGTCCACCAAGGCCAAAAACGAAGAGACAGCCGCGCCGGCTTCGCACGAGGATTCTCTCGTAAAGCCGCTCAAGGTCGTCGCCCCTTCGCAATCCGGCACCGCTACCGCGGGCAAATAACCGCTGCCGAAATTTCGGCAACCCATTGAAAGGTCATGTAATGTACGACTTCGAATCTCAAATCGTCGACATCCCCGACTATCCCGAGCCCGGAGTCATCTTTAAAGACATCACGCCGCTCTTTGTCAATCCTGAGGCGCTCAACGCCATGACCGATGCCCTCGCCGAGCACTTTGCCGGCATGGGAATCACCAAGGTCGTGGGTCCCGAGGCTCGCGGCTTTATGGTTGGCGTACCGGTGGCTGTAGCACTTGGCGCCGGCTTTGTTCCCGCACGTAAACCGGGCAAGCTGCCGCGCGAGACCGTAAGCCAGAGCTACGAGCTCGAGTACGGCACCGATTCAATTGAGATCCATGCCGACGCTATCAGCTCTAAAGATACCGTGTTGATTCTGGACGACTTGGTCGCGACGGGCGGAACCGTCGAGGCAACAGGTAAACTGGTGCGAGATATGGGCGCAAAGCTTGTCGGTTACGGTTGTATCCTAGAGCTTGCGTTTCTCAACCCGCGCGAGAAGCTCACGCCGTCTGATGACGATGTGGAGCTCTTTAGCCTGGTGACGGTGGACTAGCCGTTACCCTTAGTTACTGGAAAGGAAGCTACATGCGCACAGCAAACACGCACAAAAACATGGCACGCTGCGCTGCTACGGCAACCCTCGCTTGTGTTTTGGGCTTGGGCCTCGCGGCTCCTGCCTACGCCGATACCGCATCCGACCTTGCCGCTGCTCGTACTAAGCTCGAGCAGATCGGTACCCAAACCCAGCAGATTTACGATGAGCTCGCCACGCAGACGCAGGCGCTCGATCAGACTGCCGGCGAGATCACGCAAAAGCAGCAGGAGATCGCCGATGGTCAGGCCAAGCTCTCGACCTATGTCGCCGGCGAGTACAAAACCGGCGGTCTGAGCCTGCTTCAGGTTCTGACGGGTGTCGATGACCTTAGCGATATGCTCAACCGTCTGTTCTACTACGGCAAAGTTTCCGATAAGCAGGCTCAGACCATTCAAGAAGTCAAGGAACTTAAGCAGCAGCTCACCGATAAGCAGTCCGAGCAGGAAAAGAACGTCGCCGCCACGCAAAAGAAGGTCGACGAGCTTAACGCCCAGCAGGCTGAAGCCCAGAACGTCGTAAACTCTCTGGATTCACAGCTGCAGGCCGAACTAGCCGCCGAGGCCGAAGCCAACGCCGCGCTGCAGGCCGGCATCAACGCCAGCACCGCCGAGAAAGCCACGGTGAGCAACGAGACT
Source organism: uncultured Collinsella sp. (assembly GCA_958439775.1). Lineage (GTDB taxonomy): Bacteria > Actinomycetota > Coriobacteriia > Coriobacteriales > Coriobacteriaceae > Collinsella. The sequence continues at coordinate 1,439 of CAUBWQ010000205.1, forward strand.
GCCGGTACGACCGAGAACACCAACAACGGTGGCCAGACCAGCAATAACAACAACCAGGGCGGCAACACTCCGGCTCCTACGCCGGCACCTGCTCCGACGCCGCAGCCCTCCACGCCTGCTCCGGCTCCGACGCCTTCTGCTCCGAGCCAGTCCGTCGATGGCGGTTCTGTTGTCTCGCGTGCATACAGCAAGCTTGGTTGTGCTTATTCCTGGGGCGGAATTGGCCCGAACAGCTTCGACTGCTCTGGTTTTGTTAGCTATTGCCTCACTGGTCGCTATTGCCGCCTGGGCACCACGGGCACCTTTATGGGCTGGACGCGTGTGTCCGATCCGCAGCCCGGTGACGTTGTGGTCAACTCATACCACACCGGCATTTACATCGGTGACGGTCAGATGATTCATGCTTCCGACTACAACACGGGTGTTATCATCAGCTCCGTTGCCGCCGGCATGAACAATAACTACATCTTCGTGCGTTACTAAGTCATCTTACACAGCGTGTGAATGTGGACCTCGTGGCTTTAAGTCGCGAGGTCCATTCTTTTTTTTCTCTCTCATCTTAGACGGCTATCTAGTATTCAAAACTACATACCCATCCATCCCGTTTGCAACAAGCCTATAATTCTTGATGAACAATTAGAAAGGACCCTCTATGAGCTGGGCACTTATCTCCGATTCAAGCTGCAACCTCCGCGATTGGCAACCGACCGCGCCCTATACCACCTTTGCATTTGCGCCCCTCAAAATTCGAGTGGGGGAGCGTGAATTCGTCGATGACCTTTCGCTCGATGTTCATGAGCTCAACTGCGCTGTTCAGGCGGAGACGAACGCTTCTTCGAGCGCTTGTCCCAGCGTAGGGGAGTGGGCCGAGCTCTTCAAATTGGCAGACAAGACCATCTGCATGCCGATCTCTGAGGGTGTGTCGGGCAGCTACAACGCGGCAGCCACTGCTCGCGATATGGTTCTTGCCGAGGAGCCCGACCGACAGATTCATCTAGTCAATTCACGCGCAGCTGGCGGCAAAATGGACCTCATTTTCTTGCTGTTCGACCGCTATCTTGCAGACAATCCGAATGTCTCATTCGAGGATGCTTGCGCATACTTCGATAGCCTTGAACAGAACAGCAAAATCCTCTTCAGTTTGTGCAATTACGAAAACCTCGCCAAAGCCGGACGTATCCCTAAGGCAGCCGGCGTCATTGCCAACAAGCTCAATATCCGCATTTTGGGCACGGCGAGTGAGGCCGGTAAAATCGAACTCGTGGGGCACACGCGTGGCGAAAAGAAGATGCTCAACAAGATCATCGACACTATGGAATCCGAGGGCTTTACGGGCGGTGAGGTCATCATCGATCACGTTGAGAACGAAGCTGGAGCCCAAGCGCTTACTGATCGCATTGTCGAACATTGGCCCGGCTCCAAGACCATCATCATGCCCTGCAACGGCCTGGATTCCTATTACGCCGAGATGCACGGCCTGATCATCGGCTACGGCATGGGCGTAGCTTCGGGCAAATAAAGTCCAACCAAGCAAAAAAACGGGCGGGACAAAGCGACAGATGGCTCTTTGTCCCGCCCGTTTTATACGTCGGCTAGCTATTAAACCCGTTGAACTTGAGATAGCTCATCAGGTACGCTTTCGAAACAAAGGATGAAACCGCGCTGCGCACAAGCAGCGACTCACGCGTTACCTGATGCGCCGTATCGGGAACCGGCGTCTGCTCGACAGAAAACGCCGAACGAATCGATGCCTCGAGCTGATCGACCACATAGTCGAAGGCCGTCGGGGCATCGTAGCTCAAACGCTGAATGTTAAAGAGCGCCTGCACCGCAGCAATAGGTAGCACCTGCTTAAAGATGCAGATAGCGATCAGGCGGGCAATCTGCTCGCGGCCATATTGCTTTTTGACCGGAGCAGGCACCAGACCGACCTTCACGTAGTTAT
>CAUBWQ010000206.1 GCA_958439775.1 uncultured Collinsella sp.
CCCTACCCTCAAGAACATCGAATTACGTTTAACACAAGTAACCATCTTATATTGCCACACGCAGAGCGCACGACATATCCACCAACACAAGTGAAATAACCAGCTAAAAACGAAAGCGGCATTCCGAAAAACAGAATGCCGCTTATATTCAGCGGGGCAAATGGGCCGAAGGCGTCCAAATTCTCCCTATAACTAAAATGCCGAGTTACCGTGCCTTAAAGGGCATTCGCACACCTCTCGCAAATATGCGCGTGGCCGTTGTACTCGCCAACGGTGGTGCGGTAGTTCCAGCAACGATCGCAGCACTCGCCCTCGGCAGCCTCAATGGCAACGGAAAGCTCCTCACCCTGGGTCAGCTCAACATCGGAGACGATGTAGAACTCGGCCAGGTCGACGGCCTTGTCGCCGGTCAGCAGCGCGTACATCTCGGCGGGAACGACCGCCTTGACGCGAACCTGCTGGCTCTTGGTGAAGGTGCCGGCAGAACGGGCATCCTCAAGGGCCTTGGTCACGGCGCTACGGAGCTCAAGAGAAGCCTCGAGCACGCCCTCGAACTCATTGGCCTCGTCGACCGTGATGGGCGACTTGTACCAATCGAGCAGCGCGGCGTACTTCTGGTGGTCGACGCAGCCGGCGGGCGCATATGTCATGGCCTCATCGACCGTGTAGGACAGGATCGGCTGCAGGTCGCGCATGAGCATCGAGAAGAGCTCGGCCAGCACGGTCTGGGCGCTGCGACGCTCGAGCGAGCCGGGCTTATCGCAGTACAGACGGTCCTTCAGGGCGTCGAGGTACACGTTGGAGAGCTCGGTAACCACGAAGTCGTAGAGCGCACGGTAGGCGCGCGGGAACTCGTAGCTGGCGTAGGCATCGTCGACTTCGGCCTGAACCTGAGTCAGGCGGGCAACCATGAGCTTATCGAGCGGCAGCAGGTCGGCAAAGGCGACGCCGTCGGTCTCGGGCTCAAACTGACCCTCGAGCTCGGAGAGCAAGAAGCGCAGTGTGTTGCGGAAACGACGGTAGGCATCGGACGTACGAGCAAGGATCTCGTGGTCGATGGAAACGTCGGAGCTGGTATCGACGGAGGCAACCCACAGGCGGATGATGTCGGCGCCCATCTCGTCGCAGACCTTGTTGGGGTCGATGACGTTGCCGAGCGACTTGGACATCTTGCGGCCCTGGCCGTCGAGGGTGAAGCCCTGCGAGACAACCGCCTTGTACGGAGCGTGGCCGTCGGCGCCCACCGAGGTGAGCAGCGAGCTTTGGAACCAACCGCGGTGCTGGTCGGAGCCCTCGAGGTACACATCAGCCGGATACTCCAGCTCGGGACGGTACTCGCAGACGGCCTTCCAGGAGACGCCGGAATCCCACCACACGTCGAGGATGTCCTTATCGGCCTTGAGGTGATGGCCGCCGCACTTGGGGCAGACGCAGGCCTCGCCCAGGTAGCTCTCGGGAGCGTCGGTGAACCAGGCGTCGGAGCCCTTCTCGTGGAAGAGCTTGATGACGGCGTCGAGCGTAGCGTCGTTCATGACCTTCTCGCCGCAGTCGGCACAGGTGTAGCTGGGGATAGGCACGCCCCAGTTGCGCTGACGGCTGATGCACCAGTCGGGACGCTGCTCGACCATGGCGCCGATACGGTTGGCGGCGTGAGCCGGATACCACTTGACGTTCTCGCGAACCTCCTTGCCAGCCTGCTCGCGCAAACCAGTCTTGTCCATCGAGACAAACCACTGGTCGGTAGCACGGAAGAGCACCGAGTGCTTGCAGCGCCAGCAGTGCGGATAGCTGTGCGTAATCTTCTTCTCGAGGACCAGGGTTCCGCGCTCGCGCAGGAACTCGATGATGTGCGGGTTGGCCTCATCGGTATCCATACCGCTGAAGGGGCCACCGGTGCCAAACTCCTCACCGGTGTAGAACTTGCCGTCGTCATCGACCGGCATGCAGATGTCGGTGATGCCCTCCTTGAGGCAGGCAAAATAGTCGTCGACGCCGTGGCCGGGCGAGTTGTGGACGATACCGGTACCGTCATCGACACCGACGTAATCGGCCAGCAGCGCCACGCCCTCAACACCGTCAAAGATTGGCTGCTTGTAGTGGATGTGGTGGAAGGTCTCGGCGGGAACCACATAGGGCTTGCCGTCGACCATAACCGGGGTGTACTCCCAGCCAAACTCCTCACAGCACTTGGGAGCCAGGTCCTCGAGCATAACCTCGGCACGACCATCGTGTTCAACGTCAACGTAGGCGGCGCCGGGCTTGAGGGAAACGGCCTGGTCGGAGGGGATGGTCCACGGCGTGGTCGTCCAGATGATAAAGTCAACCGGGCCGTCGAAGTTCTCGAGGCCGGCGGGCTTGGAAGTCATCTCGAAGCGCACGAAAATGGACGGGCTCGTCTCGTCGGAGTACTCGATCTCGGCCTCGGCCAGCGCGGTGTGGCAGTGCTTGCACCAGTGAACCGGCTTGTGACCGCGATAGATCATGCCCTTATCGAACATGGCCTTGAAGACCTCGATGTCGGCGGCGTCGTGCTGGTGATAGAGCGTCAGATACGGGTTGTCCCAGTCGCCAAGCACGCCCAAGCGACGGAAGCCGGCCTTCTGGAGCTCGATGTTCTCGACAGCGAACTCGTTGCAAAGCTCGCGGATCTTGGCCGTGGAGGTCTGGTTGAACTTCTCGGTGCCGAGCTTTTCCTCGACCTTGTGCTCGATCGGCTGACCGTGGCAGTCCCAACCGGGGACATAGGGAACTTCGCAGCCCTGCATCATCCAGTAACGGTTGATCATGTCCTTGGAGATCTTGTTCATGGCATGGCCGATGTGGATCGGACCGTTGGCGTACGGAGGACCGTCGTGCAGCACGAACTTCTTGTGACCCTCGTTCTTCTTCAGAACCTGCTCGTAGACCTTGTTGTCCTGCCAGTCCTTGAGTCGCTTGGGCTCGGACTTGGAAAGACCGGCACGCATGGGAAAACCGGTCTTGGGCAGATTCATCGTCTGCTTGTACTCGTTTGCCACGGTACCCCTTTCATGTCGTGGGCGCGCACGCCCGATGGGCACCAAAAAAAAGCGCCCGTCCCTGCAAGCTGGGACGAAGCGCCACAAAACGGGCTGCACGCCCGCAAAAGCTCTTCGCTTAACCACCCAGCTTAGATGCCCTCGCCCGCGTATTCGCGCGCTCGCATCCGTTACTCGGCTGGCCTGTATCGACGACCATCTCGGCGATGTCTACTAAGACGAACCTGCGCGGCACGTCCGTTGGGACCGCAGCTCCGGGGTGATTTTCATCGATCGCATGCACGGGTTCTCAGCGCTCCCCGCTCTCTGTAGCATGCGGACGGCCGACTACTCGTCCCCATCAACGCTTATGCGGAGTATGCT
>CAUBWQ010000207.1 GCA_958439775.1 uncultured Collinsella sp.
GTTCGTTCCGGCGTTCTGACGAACGCCGGACTACTCGACGCTGCGCGGGTATCTGCCGGACGATCTGCCGCTCAAACCGTCGCTCGCGTACATGAAGTACGCGTCGCTCCTCTTTCGCGGCACCTCGCCACGGCAGCCGCCCGCTCGCTGACGTATGCTCGACCAGGAGCGCCCCTCTTTGTTCAATCTACTCGCTAGGGTTCTACCCGTGATATTCGCCGTTGTACTGGATGAGCGTGAGGTCTTCGACGCCGTCGAGCGCGCGGATGGCATCGGCATAGGGCATATCCACACCGTCTGAGAACACCTCGGCGGCCATTTCGACCTTGTCGCCGCGCATGGTCTTGGACTTGACGGTGAACTTGGTGCGCCCAAACGCGCGCACGATATCGTCGCCGGTGGTCTGGCCCGTGTAGTGGATAACCATCATGTACACGCGCGCCTTGTCCTGGTGGCTCGCAAAGCCGGCGATCATCACCACGATCACCACCGCCGTGAGCGCCACGAGCGCATACATGCCGGCTCCCGCCGTAATGCCCGTGGTAATGGCCCAAAACAGAAACAGCAGGTCGAGTGGGTCCTTGACCGCCGTACGGTAGCGGACGATGGACAGAGCACCGACCATACCGAGCGAGATGACCACGTTCGTCGAGATCGCGAGCGTGACCATGCAGGTGAGCACGCACATGCCCACAAGCGTCACGGCAAAGCTACGCGAATACACCACGCCGGTAAAAAAGCGCTTGTAGACGTAATAGATCAGGATGCCCATGGCGAGCGCCACGAGCAGCGACAGGCCAATCTTGGCAGGGTCGACCTGGCCAAACGCCTCCAAAACGGAGTTCTTAAAAAAGTCCCTGGTGCTCATGGTCTAAATATCCCCTCGGTTCCCAAAATCCGATTCCCAGTAGTTAAATCCGCGCAGGTAGGCGGTCTTTTCGTAACACAGGCAGTACTTAGAGACCGCCGTAAGCTCAGCCGCGCCCGGCGGCACCATATCGCGCACCAGCTGCGGGCAAAACTCCGTAAACTTGACCTCCATCACCAGCTTGCCGGGCTCCAGAACGGGCAGCGCGGGCAAGGTCGCGTCAAAGATGTCAAAGCTACCCACCGCGGCACGCACGTTCATGTCAAACGTAATGCGCACGGTGTCCTCATCCATCACCCACGGCTCGCGCTCGTAGTCCACGATGGTACGCGGGCGCATCACGTTGCAGATGCACTCGATGTAGAACTCGCGACAGAGCGGATAAGGACTCCTCAGCAAAAAGTCGTAGTCGCCAGCCAGAATCTGCTCAAACTCGCCACGCGTGAGCGGCGCGTCCTCCTTGTAGATCCAGCTGCCGTACTTCTTTTTGCGCTCGAGCTTAATCACCTTGTCGCTGCCGTTATAGATGCGCACGCGATACTTTTTGCGCATGAGAATGCCGGCGTCTTTTTCCTCGTAGGCCGAGTTGCAGTAGTCGTCAAAGTACAGGCTGCGAATGGTGTAACCGCCTGCCCGCGCATGCTTGTCCAGCTTAAAAACCGGCGCCATGCGACAGGCAAGCGCGGCGTGCTCGCCCTCGTTAATGAGATATTTGAGCTCGTGGCGGTAACGCTCCTGCGTGGCACGCACAGGCGGGGCCGCCAAGCGCTCAAGCAGCGCGCTAGCCCTCCTCATACGTGTCCTCCACGACCTTACCGCCGTCTTGCACGTAAAAACACTTCATGCCGTAGTGCTTGCCGTCGTCGGTCACATAGTAGTCAAACGCATCTTGCGTATAGCCGTCGGAGTTGGTGGCACGCACGCGCACAAAATACTGGCCGGTATCGGGCGCATCACAGGTCACCTCGGGAAGCAGCACGTCCTCGGCCTTAAAGACCACGTCGCTTATGGCATAGTCACGCGCAAGCTCCACGGTGTAGCGAATGTCGCGCGCCTCAAAGTCGTAGGACGCATCCCAGTTAATACGCAGCTTACCGTTATCGATCTGCGGCACGCCGATGTAGAACGGCATGGGCTTTTTAAAACTCTCGCGAAAGCTCTTGTAGTTCTCCTCGATCTCGGAGGGAATCGCCGCGGCGATCTGCTCGTATTGGTCCTTGGTGACAGGCAGATGGTCGATATCGGGCGAAGCAAAGACCAGCGATTCAGTAACCTCGCGGTAGTGCTTGATCATCTTGCTCAGGCGTGCCTCGGTCATATACGAGCGCAGGTCCTTGACGGCACGGTCGAGATTGCTGCGGAACGATTTGCTGCGCAGCGCACGATTGAACAGAACGTTGCCCCAGTAGTTGCTTACGCCGCGCTCCCAGCTCGCGTAGTCCGAAAACCCGGTAAGAGAAAGCTCCAGCTTACGAAGCATGCCATCGTTATCCCAATCTAAAAAGTACCAGGTATTTGAGTTGAGAGGACTGTACAGATAGCAGTTACGGTTCTGCGTATCGCAGTTGCCCGTCAGAATCTGAAACGCCAGCCAATAAACCAGATTCTCGGAATCAAAGTGGGTGTCGAGCACGTCATCGATCTTTTGCGATTCGTCGTTGAGTGCATCGAGCATCTCGATGAGCTTCGTGTGGTCCGTATCGCCCTTAATCTCGAGCATGCCTTCAAAGCTTGCCTGGTTGTAGTCGGGATCATCGGCAAGCTTAATGGTGTCCTCGTAGCGATGGAAATCAAAGCTGTTCACCTTGTACAGGTGCCCGCTCTTATCCAGGCCATGTGCCTTAAGCGCCGTCTTGTTGAGCTGCTCCACCTGCGTAAACAGGCCGTAGTCCTCAAAGGTATCGTTGGACTTTTCGGTCTGGTCGCACACCCACAGATGCACAAACTGCGTGCGCAGGCCCATCATCTGGGGAATCCCGCGGATAAGGTCGTAGGCCATCTTGTTGCGAAAACGCATACCCTCGCCCATGTGCTTGTTGAGCGCAATCGCGCGCTGTTGGCGCCAGGTACCCTTGCCCTTTTTGAGCTCCACCTTGTAATTCTTCTGCGAGTTCATGCTCGATGTCTGACCGCGCACCTGCACGGTAGCATTGGGCGCTTCCTCGCCATAGCCAACCTCGCCGGCAACCGGGCCGTCTTCGTCGCCCGGCTGTAGCAGGCCCATAACCTGATAGCGCGTCACGCCCATGTCGGCATAGTCATACACCGAGTACGTGTTGATCTCGGCCCAGCTGTGGTCGGTGTTCTCGGAGCTGTTGCCGCGTGAGACCGTCAAGTACATGGTCACAATGCCCGAGTCATCGTAGACCTCGTAGAGCTCGTCCTTGTCGCGCAGGTGCTTGGCCTCATTCGAGGCCTCAGCCTTTTTAATCTTGTCCTGCTTTTTGACCTTTTTGGTCGAGGAGTCTTCCTGCACCGAGCAGCCCGAAAGCAACAGCGCACCGGCAGC
>CAUBWQ010000208.1 GCA_958439775.1 uncultured Collinsella sp.
GCCGCTCACCGACGAGAAGCTCGCCCAGATTCGCAAGCAGATCGCCGGACTTAACGCCGAGGGCCTACGCGTAATTGCCGTGGCGCAGAAGACCAATCCGCGCTGCGTGGGCGAGTTTGGCATCGCCGACGAGTGCGACATGGTGCTGATGGGCTTTTTGGCCTTCCTCGATCCGCCCAAAGCAAGTGCCGCGGGCGCCGTCGCCACCCTCGAGGCCAAGGGCGTGGCGGTCAAGGTCCTAACCGGCGACAACGACCGCGTCGCCGCCACCGTCTGCGAGCAGATTGGTATCGATGCGAGCAACGTCTTGCTCGGCTCCGAGATCGATACGCTCGATGACGCCGAACTTGCCGCGCGCGCCGAGAAAACCCACCTCTTCGCCAAGCTCTCGCCGCTGCAGAAGGCGCGCCTGGTACGTGTCATGCGCGAGATGCTCGACCGCACCGTGGGCTTTATGGGCGACGGCATCAACGACGCCGCCGCCATGCGTGCGAGCGATTGCGGCATCTCGGTCGATTCGGCCGTCGATATTGCCAAGGAATCCGCCGATATCATCTTGCTTCAGAAGGACCTGGGCGTGCTCGAGCGCGGCATCATCGAAGGCCGCCGCACTTACGGCAACCTGCTCAAGTACCTCAAGACCACGGTGAGCTCCAACTTTGGCAACGTGCTGTCCGTGACCGTCGCGAGCCTGTTCTTGCCGTTTTTGCCCATGAGCGCCCTGCAGCTGGTACTGCTGTCGCTGGTCTACGAGATCGTGTGCATCGCACTGCCGTGGTACACCGTCGATGACGCCTGGACTGCCCGCCCGCGTGCCTGGGACGCCGCGTCCATCAAGGGCTTTATGCTCGAGCTGGGCCCCGTGAGCTCGCTGTTTGACATCGTGACCTTCGCCGCGCTCTTCTTTGTCGTGTGCCCCGCCGCCGTGGACGCAAGCTGGTCCGAGCTTGCCGCCGCGGGCGACGTCGCGGGTATGGCGACCTTTGCTGCGCTCTTCCAGAGCGGCTGGTTTGTCGAGTCCATGTGGTCGCAGACGCTCGTGGTCCACATGTTGCGCTCCCCGCATCTGCCGAGCCCGCGCGACCACGCCGCGCCCGCATTGTGCGTTCTTACCGTGCTGGGCCTGGCGCTCGTCACCTGGCTGCCGGCAAGCCCCATCGCCGATGCGCTCGGCCTCATGCCGCTGCCCACGAGCTTTTTTGGGCTGCTCATTGGCATCGTTACCGCCTATATCGCGCTCACCCAGCTGGCAAAGCGCCGCTACATTGCCCGCCACGGCGAGCTGCTGTGACGCGCGACCCATCAAGCGGTCAAAAAGTCCCGCCTCAAATTAAACCGCCCCCATTTCCTGTGCTAAGGAAATGGGGACGCTTTACGCCGGCCTTTATCTTTTTCGACAGCCTCGTTTGGCTCGCGCTACACCAGACGCATGGCCTCCTGGACAGCACCGTAAAGGTTGGCGTCGTTGCCGAGCTCGGCCGCCTTTATCTGCGGCACAGGAATGCCGGCAAGGGTCCCTTTGTAACTCGCGAGGGCCAGCGGCATCTGCGCACGCAGGGCATCGACGAGCTCGGGATGGCACGAGATACCGCCTGCGATCACAAAGACCTCGGGGTCGAGCACGGCCTGCAGGTTGATGAGCTGTCCGTCAAAGGCACGAGCGTAGCGGTCGAGCGCGCGCTGCGCCGCCTTGTCGCCATCCGCAATCCATTCAAAGACGCGGCGGCCGTCCACCGGAGAATCCGCAGGCAGGCCCTTCTCGGCAACGACAGCATCGCGGAGCGCACGCCAACCGCCCGAATCGGCAAAGGAGTTTCCCATGTTCGCAGCAGTCGTGACATCGTTGCGCAAGAAGCTGAACTCGCCTGCAAAGCAGTGCGCGCCGCGCAGGACCTTGCCGTCGATGACGATACCGCCGCCGATGCCCGTGCCGATAGCGAGCACCACGCCAAAACGCGTCCCGCGCAGGGCACCGGCCGCATACTCACCGAGCGCACAGCACTTACCGTCGTTATTGACGGCAACCGGCACCCCCAGCGCCTCGCACATGAGCTTTCCCAGCGGGCAGCCGTCCATAAACGTGAGCGCACCGCCGCGATGGATCGTCCCCGTGACGTCTCCCTCGTAGAGACTACTCATTTAAGTACGTCCCCAATGACTAGTCAAAAATGGGCCATGTGCCCCGGTTGGGGGGGCTTGTTGCGCCGTCTGGCTATCGTGAAAGAACGCGCACTCCCCCGTCATCAAAAGTGACACACGCTACCTGTTGATGGGAGGCAGCCATGGGCTTCTTTGACAAGATGTTCGAGAAGAAAGAGTGCGCGATTTGCGGTACCGAGCTGGGACTTTTGGGGAAGACCAAGATCAACGAAGGCTACCTGTGCAAAGAGTGCGTCGGCAAGCTCTCCCCCTTCTTTGGCGGCTATCGTTCCAGCACCGCGGACGATATCCGCGAGCAACTCGCCTACCGCGAGGCCAATGCCGAGCGCCTGGCCTCGTTCAACCCCACGCGCACGCTCTCTGCCGGGCGCACCAACATCATGCTCGACGAAGACGCGGGCCTGCTGATCATTACCTCGCAGAGCCGCTGGCGCGACGCCAATCCCGACATCATCGAGTTCTCGCAGGTACTCGGCTGCGATATGGATATCGACGAGCATCGCACCGAGATTTATCGCGAGACCAAGGACGGCGAGCGCGAGAGCTACAACCCGCCGCGCTACGACCTGGATTACGACTTTAATCTGACCATCCACGTCAACACGCCGTACTTTACCGAGATCAACCTGCGCGTGAACGACTCCACCATCGATCAGCGCGGTTCCATCGAATACCGCGAGGCCAAGCGCCAGGCAACCGAGGTCCGCGACGCGCTGGTGCAGCTGCGCCAGGAGACGCGCGACAGCGTCGTGGCCGCCAAGGCCCCCAAGACCGCGGTCACCTGCCCCTTCTGCGGTGCAACCACCATTCCCGATGCCAGTGGGCGCTGCGAATACTGCGGCGGCGCCATCGGCGCATAGCCTCCGGCACGGAAAGGACCGATCATGGCCTTCGAGAGTGTCAACTATCAGTGCCCCGCGTGTGGCGGCCCCCTTCACTTTGCCAGTGCCGAGCAGAAGCTCGTCTGCGACTACTGCGATTCGCGTTTTGAAGTCGAGGCTCTCTATCGCGAGCGCCAGGACAAGGCAGATGCCAAAGCCGATGCCGCAGCCGCGGTCCCCAAGCCTGCTGTCGACGATGCCGTGCAGGAGCTGGCCCAAAACGCCGGTTACATCTGCTCGTCGTGCGGTGCCGAACTGATCTCGGACGGCACCGTCGCCGTCACCACCTGTCCGTACTGCCGCAACCCCGCCGTGGCACCCGGCCAGCTCTCGG
>CAUBWQ010000209.1 GCA_958439775.1 uncultured Collinsella sp.
GGTTGGCCATGTCGGTCTTTTGCTGCAGGTTGGTCTTGATGCTCTGGCGCGTCTTCTCGGCATTCTCTCGCGAGCGCTTGTTGATGAGCACCTGCTCCATGATCTTATTGGCGGCGTCTTTGTTCTCGATCAAGTAGGTCGAGAGGCGCTCCTTAAAGAAGGCCGTCATAGCCTGCTGGATAAAGCGGTTGTTGATGGCCTTCTTAGTCTGGTTTTCGTAGGACGTCTGGGTTGAGAAGCAGTTGGTCACCAGCACCAGGCAGTCCTGGACGTCCTGCCATTTGATGCCGCTCTCGTTTTTGTTGTACTTGCCCTGTTGCTTAATGTAGGCATCGATGGCGCTGGTCAGAGCGCTGCGGGCGGCCTTCTCGGGCGAGCCGCCATTCTCGAGCCACGATGAGTTGTGGTAGTACTCCTGCATCATGAAGGTGCGCGAGAAGCACATGCACGCGGTAATCTTCACGTTGTAGTCGGGCAGGTCCTCGCGGTCGCGACCTCGACGGTCGGCCTCGATAAAGAAAGGCTCGGTGAGGTAGTCGGTGCCGACCTTCTCGAGCACGTAGTCTTCGATGCCCTTGGGATAGCAAAAATCCTCTTCGGAAAACTCGCCATCGTCGCCCTCGATGCGCAGGCGGAAGGTCACGTTGGCGTTGACCACGGCCTGGCGGCGCATGGTCTCGCGATACCAGTCGTGGGGGATGCTGATGGAGGTAAAGACCTCAAGATCGGGGCGCCACTTGATGGTGGTGCCGGTGCGGTTCTCGTCGCTGGGCTCAATCTCGAGTGCCTTCTTGTTGGCACCGACGACCGTGCGCTTCTTAAGGTGCAGGGAGTACTTGTGGCCGTCGCGCCAAACGGTGACGTCCATGTACTCGGAAGCGTACTGAGTTGCGCAGGAGCCCAAGCCGTTGGTGCCGAGCGAGAAGTCGTAGTCGCCGCCCTGGTTATTGTTATATTTGCCGCCGGCGTAGAGCTCGCAAAAGACGAGTTCCCAGTTAAAGCGCTTCTCGGAGGGGTTCCAGTCGAGCGGGCAGCCGCGGCCGTTGTCCTCTACCTGAATGGAACCATCGCGAAAGGCGGTAAGGGTGATGAGCTTGCCGTAGCCCTGGCGCGCCTCGTCAACGGCGTTGGACAGGATCTCGAAGGCAGCGTGTGCACAGCCATCGAGTCCGTCCGAGCCAAAGATAACGGCAGGGCGCAGGCGTACGCGCTCCTCGTCCTTGAGCTGGCGGATACTGTCGTTACCATAGTTTGCGGTGTTTTTTGCCATACTCGCTCTCTCGGTGCTCCCTTGCTGCGTTTAAGTCATATAGATAGTCAAGGTAGCATAGCCCAGCCCATAGGCGATTCCAACCAACACGAAATCCATCGAACAATCGTTCGGAGTTCGATGGAGATTAGTTTACTCGGACAAAACCGAGTCGGATCTGTCCGAGTAAGTTTGAAAGCGGTCGAATGCGTCCTGCTGCGTTTGCGGTTGGACGCGTTTGTCAAAAACGCGCCATGCGGATTGTTGGATTGAATCGAACATTGGGACATGCGTCTCGTTTTGTGGGCCGAGGGTATGCGAACTGGGGCCCTTTTGGTCTGAAAGGGGGTCTAACGGGGCGTTATTTGGGACACGGGTCACTTCGCCGGCGCCGTGTTTCGTCATACGCTCATTGTGGAAGCCGATGCCACGGGGCGACGAAGGCCTCGGGCAACGGATGAGCTGCAAGCGAAAGGAGCGGTGAGGATGATGAAGCCCATGACGAAGAAGCTGCTGTTAGGAATTCCCACCGTGGCGCTTTCGGCTGTGTTGGCGTGTACGCTTGCTGGCTGCGGCGGTAATGCGCCGAGTGGCTCGGGCGGGAGCGCACCTGTGCAGGAGAAGTCCAAGAAGGCCAAGGCCTATGATTCGCAGACGGTCGAGGTAGCAGGCATTACCTATGAGTCTGTGGCTCACGGTACGTTCTATCGCGGCGATGCCAAGCTGCAGGACGGCTTTTACCTGCACATCAAGATCACCAACAGCAACACAAAGAACAGGACGTTCAGTTCCTTTAACGTGCATGCTGCCCAGGGCGATCTTGAGGCAGGCGACCCGTTGTTTACTTCCGGCAAGGCGGCCGTGCTCGACTACGTTGCAAGCGAGGCTCCCGATGAGCTGCACGAGGGCATCGACCTTTCCGAGAGGCCAGATATCGGCCCGGGCGAGACCGTTGAGTACGTGTATTTCTGGGCGCCCAAGACGGCGTACTACGGGCCCATCACTGTCGAGTTCGTAGACGCTTATGCCCCCGCCAAGAATCATGAGGCCATGCACTTTGACACCACGGGATGCGAGACCAAGGAGTTCAAGGCGGCCGGCGGTGTGGCCGATTCTGGTGACGCGGCCAATATGACCGGCATCGATTGCGCATCGTACAGTATCGAGGCCGCCGATGGGTACACGCTGGATTCGTCCGACGAAGAGCGCGAAAAGGCAAACTTCTTCCACGACGAGACTGGAGGACGCCTGAACATCAGCATCTTCCCGCGCTCGCCGGAGGAAGAGGTTGCAAGCCTAGAGCAGGTCTACGAAGGCAAGGAGACAACAACCGACCAGGTCGAGTACAACGGCATAACGTGGCTGCGCTTTACCGGTCCCGACAACGGCCATACGCTGTTTGCGACGGCTCCCGCGACGGGTGAAACCGTCCGTGTGTCGATCGCCTGGGAGGTCGACTGGGATGCTGCCGCGCCCATGATGGAGGCGCTGAAGCTCAAGTAGCGGACTGCGATTCCCATGTCAGGCGACTCAGGGCTGGCTTCGGGTACCCGAGGCCAGCCCTTTTGGTGTTCGATGAGCCGAGTCGGCGTCTCTCACAAAGGTAACTAGGAGCTAGCGAGGCCTATCCGAATTGACCTCATCGGCGGTGTCGTTTTCGAGCGCCGTGCGGCGGGCGCTGTAGGCGACGAGGCCGGCACCTGCCGCGGCGAGTGCTGCAGCGGCTGCCGTAAGGGGAGCGTTGACATCGCCCGTGCCCGCAAGCGCGTCCGCTTTTCCGAAGCGCTTGTTAGTGCCGTGGTCCTTGCCACTGCCAGGGCCACTGCCGCCACCGGAGCTGCTTCCGCCGGAGCCGCCTCCACTCGTGCCGCCATCGCCGTCGACCGTCATCGGGGCGTCGTGAAGTCCTGTCGTATCCGCGCTGCCGCATACGCCGACCTGAACTTCTGAGCGCTCGCATGCCGCGTCGGGCACATGAAGCTCGTGCAGTACGGCACCCAGCGCCGAGTTTGCGCCCGGTCGAATTTCCTCGAGCGTTACGGGATCGAGCGCCACCAGATTACGCGCCTTCGCATATAGCGTTACGCGTTTGCCCACCTCGTCGCTCCAGCTCTCGGGGATGGCG
>CAUBWQ010000210.1 GCA_958439775.1 uncultured Collinsella sp.
GGCAAAAAGGCCACCGTCGGTTACTGCCCCGATGTGTGGGGAGCCTGGGAGTAGCCTGTGTTATTTGCCGGCGCGTGGGTATAAGAGCAGGCGTTTGGCATATGATTTAACTGTAAGCCATGTCTAACAAAGGAGGGCACATGCCCAACAAACCCGTGAAGATCATCATGCTTACCGGATACCTCGGTGCCGGCAAGACCACGCTGCTCAACCACATCCTCGCTAACGACGGCGGCATCCGCGCCGCCGTGATCGTCAACGATATCGGCGAGATCAACGTCGACGCCAGCCTTATCGCCGACGGCGGCCTTTCCGAGACCGACGACCTCATCCCGCTCACCAACGGCTGCATTTGCTGCACGCTTTCGGACGACCTTGCTAACCAGCTGCAGGGCATCGCCGATTCGGGCAACTTCGATTACATCATCATCGAGGCCTCGGGCATTTGCGAGCCCATCCCCATCGCCTACACCATCTCGAGCTTCTGCGACGAGGCCAAGGTGGGCGGCGAGCCTAAGCTCGCGCTCGACAACATCGTGGCCGTGGTCGACTGTGCCCGCATGTACGACGAGTTCAACGGCGGTCGCGACCTGCTGGCTGAGGATATCGCCGAGGACGACATCGAGAGCCTGCTCATCCAGCAGATCGAGTTCTGCTCCACGCTGATCCTCAACAAGACCGATACCGTGAGCCCTGAGCAGATCGCCGAGCTCAAGGCCATCGTGCGCAGCCTGCAGAAAGACGCCGTGATCGTCGAGGCCCAAAACGGCGAGGTCCCCATGGAGGAGCTGCTCGATACCGACCGCTTCGACTTTATGCGCGCCTACAACTCCGCCGCTTGGATCGAGGCCATGGAGCATCCCGAGGAGCACGACGACCCCGAGGTGCTCGAGTACGACATCGAGACCTTTGTGTACTCGCGCCGTAAGCCGTTTGACCTGCAGAAGTTCACCGATTTTGTTGAGCAGGAGTGGCCCGACGAGGTCATTCGCGTCAAAGGCCCGCTGTGGCAGACCGGCGATCCGGACATGTGCTACATGTTTGAGCAGGCCGGCCACCAGATGCGCCTGATGGAGAACGGCCTGTTTGTCGACTCGGCGCCCGAGGGCGAGAAACAGAAGATCATCGACGAGAACCCCGAGATCATGCAGATTTGGGACGACGAGACGGGCGACCGTATGACGAGCCTGTGCATCATCGGCCGTCACATGGACAAGGATGCGCTCATCGCCTCCCTCGATGCCTGCCTGACCGACTGGCACCGCGCCTAGGTTTATCCAAGCGGGTATTTTTCCGCTTACGTAACCGCCAAACCACCACGAAGGTGCCCTTCGTGGTGGTTTTTCGTTCTGAGCCAAGGAGATTCATGTTCAACATTGTGCTGTATGCGCCCGAGATTCCGGCCAATACGGGCAATATCGGCCGCACCTGCGTGGTTACCGGCGCCCGCCTGCATCTGGTGGAGCCGCTGGGGTTTTCGCTCGACGACAAGACGGTGCGTCGCGCCGGACTGGGCTACTGGCAAAACTTGGACGTGACGACCTATGCCAGCTGGGAGGATTTCCTTGCGCGTAACGGCCTCTCCCCTACCGACGAGCGTCTGCATCTGCTGACCAAAAAGGCGCGCAGGACCTATGCGCAAAACACCTACCGTGACGGTGACTACTTGGTCTTTGGCAGCGAGAGCTCGGGCATTCCCGAGGAGCTGCTCGCCGCGGCGCCCGAGCGCTGCGAGCGCATCCCCATGCTGCGCGATTGCGACTCACTCGATAACGCCGAGACTTGGGAAGCTCACGAGGAATCGCTCGGGCATACCGAGGACAGCCACGAGGCCATCCTGCAGCAGGATATCTGCGGCAACTTCGTTAACCCCGACGACTACCGCATCAGCGCGCTCAACCTCTCCAACAGCGCCGCCATCGTCCTCTACGAGGCCCTACGCCAGGCAGGCTTTCCGGGAATGTGACAAAGGGACTATCCTTTTGCCACATTCGAGCGCCACGTCGATGGCACACACGCCTAATTGATGCTCTAGATAAAGGCCCTCACTTTTAATCAGAATTAACTAAAGTAAAATGAAGTTAAACGGCGGTATGAAAGGAGAGCCTTGTGAAATATCTCGAGAACCCGTTTACCCCCAGTTTTGGTGAGGTTCCTGCCCATCTCGCTGGCAGACAACAGATTATTCGGGATTTGGACCGTGCCTTCTTGAGCCAGCGCAGGCGCCCAGAATTGACCTCGATCTTCTCAGGCGCGCGTGGAACCGGTAAAACCGCTCTCATGTCGTCGCTCGCGACAAGGGCGGAATCCCACGGCTGGATTGCCGTAAAGACGACCGCGCTCCCGGGAATGCTTGAGGAAATCGAGTTCGGGGCGAAACGTGCCGCAGCCCATCTCATCGACTCGTCCAACCACTTCGAAGTCACCGGTCTCGGAATTGCACCGCTCGGCAGCATCGAGGTCAGTCGCGTTCACGATGCCTCAACCTGGCGTTATCGCATGAGCGACATCATCGACCAGCTCAACGAGGCGGGCACCGGTCTGCTCGTCACGGTTGACGAGGTGGACCCGACACTCGACGAGATGATTCAGCTCGCAGCGACGTATCAGCACTTTGTGACCGATGGGAAACGCGTCGCCCTGCTCATGGCGGGACTTCCCAACAACGTCTCGACGTTGCTGAACCACAAGACGGTCTCGTTCCTTCGCCGCGCCCAACAATATCATCTGGGTCGCATTGCCGACTATGACGTACGCGAGGCCTTGATTCGCACAATCCAGGAAAACGATCGCCTAGCAGATGCCGAGGGAATCGATAGAGCCGTTCGCTCGATCTCTGGTTTCCCCTTCCTATTGCAACTCGTAGGCTACCGTGCCTGGGATCTCACAAGCGATTCGAAGGAAATCTCGTCACGCGACTTTGACCTGGGAATCAAAATCGCGCGCGACGAGATGGACGACCGAATCCTCGCGGCAACCTATCGGGAACTCACTGCAGAGGACAAGCGATTCCTCATCGCCATGCTCGATGACGAGGAAGAGTCCACCACCGCCGACCTTGTCGGGCGCCTTAAGCGTTCGCCGCAGCAGGTCTCCCGCTACCGACGCCGCATGATAGATGCCGGCATCATTGGAGAACGAGGACGAGGGCTCGTCGCATTTGAATTGCCATTCTTCCGCGACTATCTCGCGGCTCAATGCGTGAAATAGGCATCAATGAGGCAAAGAGGCTGTCCCTTTGCCTCATTGTCTATAGATAGCGGCCGGTGATGCTTGCGGGGCAGGCCGCGATGTCGCCCGGCGTGCCGGCGCAGACGATTTGCCCGCCGGCGTCGCC
>CAUBWQ010000211.1 GCA_958439775.1 uncultured Collinsella sp.
GCTCCGGCTCTCGGGGATGGCGAAGCTCATGCGGAACTGTGCCGTGCAACCCGGTGCCAGCACGGCGTTGCCGCTGTCGGCTACCAGCGGGTGCGTTGCAAAACGTGCACCCAACGTCTCGAGCGCGTACTTCACGTGTGCCATATCGTTGGCCGAAGCGTCCTTGGCAAGCTCCGGATCGTAGATCGAAGCCATGCGTGCGTTCACTCCGAATCCGATGGATGCGCTGGAGAACGGCTGGCTGGAGCCCTCTCGGTACAGATCGATCGTGCCGGCGGTCAGCAAGGTGTTGCCGTCGTTTCGCACCGTGACCATGAAGGATTCGCCTGCTGCTCCGGGCACCACCGCGCCCGAGGTGGCTACCGCGCCCGTCGGCGTCGCGCATGCCACCAGAGGCACTTCGATGCCGTGTAGCTCTGCCTCGCTCTTCTCTGCACTCACAATGTGCGTGGCGAGCGCGGAGAGCATGCCCCCCGACGTCAAAAATGTTGTTACCTGATCGACGGGATGGTCCAGCTCACACATCACGAACGGCTCCGTGAATAGATCGCCTGCCAAGGTGCTGGCGAAGATGCGGAAGTGCTTGCCCATCACTGCTACCGGGTTGCCTTCTTCGTCGTAGGTTTGTCCCACCTTGCCATCGGTGTTCTCTACATAGAGCACGCACCTGCCGTTGTTGCTTACGCTAAACGATGCCGGGCCACAGCCTGCGGCACCCACGGGCTGCGTTGCAAATGCCGATGCGCCTCGCGTCCAAGCAATATGCTGCAGTTGCTCGTTGACGGTTGCCAAAAAGCCTGTGTGCTGCGGCCACGGCACCGCGTGGGGTACTGTGGCATCTGGCGACATAACGCCCCAGCCCGCAATGGACTGGCCGATCACGGCGTACGATGCGCAGCCACAACCGCCTGCAGTCTCGTATGCAACGGGCACCACCATTTTGCCGTTGATATTCTCGGGCGCGCCTAGCTCGATGCTCGACGGTGCCTGCGGAAAGCGGAGAACTTGGCGGAACGTCAGGCTGTCGCCCGAAACGTCCGACCACAGGGTAAAGCACTCCAGCGAAACCTCGGCCTCGCTGCCGAGCGCTTTTTCTGCGGTGGTTCCTCGGCGGTGGAGGTAGGCACCCGACAGGCGTCCGTCGACCAGCGTCTTGCCCACCGTGATGCGTGGGCACTGCAGGCAATGGTAGCCATCCTCCTGAAGGCGTCCGCGCGAGATGCTGCGCCACGACGTGTGCGATATCACGCGAACTCCGTCGTTGCTTATGCGCAGGCGCACAACGGACAGTATGCCGGATGTGCTCGCCGTATCGAAATGGGTGTTGTCGCCGGCGGGGCGCTCGCCCGAGACCAGCAGCACGTAGGCGTCCTGGTTTCCTCTTCCGTCCGTATATTCCACCACGTCGAAGTCGTAATCGTATATGCCGTCGCGCTCCACGTCGCCCTCGCCAAACCCAAGGGGGAAGTCCACGGGCGTGGGAGCGGACCACGTGCCGTTCGTCTTTGTATGCACCACCAGGCGTGAACGACCATTCTCGCCGTAGCGCACCGAGGCGATACGGAACAGGCATTCTACGCCGGCAATCATTGCCAGCTTCATGTGGGCTTCGCTGAGCACGCCAGCAAACAGCACGTTGTCGCTCGAGGGCTTGATACCGCCACGCTCGTCCTCCGACACGCCGGCAGAATTGGCGTTGGGGTCCGCAACGGCGTTCGTTGCCTGACCGATGTAGGTGTACTCATACATCGGCGCGGCATTTTCATCGTTCTCCATCAGCACGTGGACGAAATACTCGACCTGTCCCGTGTCGTCGCTCTCCGCGTCTGCCTCGAGCTCAATGCGCGTGACCGCTTGATCCCAATCGCGCGCGGTAGGCGCGACGTTTACGGCAGCGGCCTTAACCTCGGCGCGTGCGAGCAGCTCGGCGTTGGTGACGATTGTGGCCGATGCGATAAATTGCGGCACGCCGCCCGCCTCGATGTTGCCGGGCGTGCCGAAGCAGGCATCCAACGTGTAAGGCGTATCTCCACCCAATGCGAGCTCAGAGCGCTGGAGCACATACTGGCTGCCATTGTTCACCGACATATTCCACGAGTCGAGGAGTGTGGGCCACGACCCCGACCAAGCCTTGGTGGTCCACTTGAACATTACGAACTGGAGTATCACATCGACATCGACGTCTGCACCTACGCGCAGTCGCGGAAGCTGGTGTCCATCTGCCTTCTCGTACCCAATGAACAGCGTGAGGGATGCGGCGCCGCGCACGGCAGACGAAGCGACGCCTGCAACGCCGGCGCCAAAGGTGACGGCGAGCCCGATCTGGATGGTGAACGAGCCCGACGTGTTTGAATAGTCGAGCGAAATGTTTTTAAAAAACGCCGCGCCGCTGCCGTGCGTGTGGGCACCCACGGCGAGCGCCAGCTTCGCCAGCACCCAGGGGTTGACGTTTAGGAAAAATGGCACCGGTCCTAGGGTAAACTGCTCGGTCCAATTGAGGTCGGTTCTTACCTGGAAGAGGGCCTTAATATTGCCGTATGCGGGGTCGTTGTTGTTACCCCAGGTTTTGCCCACCCAATCGTAGGCGAGCGAGCCGTACAGCTGTGTGGCGATATCCATCGTGAACAGCGGCGTGCAATGGTGGCGAAGGAGCTTGGTGTTTCTTGGATCGGTGCCCGAACCGGCACTCATACTTTTGTACTGATTCCACTTCCCCTCCATTTCGTCGAGGTAGCGGTTTGCCTGCTTGGCACCCGACTCGCGCGGCGATTTCTTCCAGTATTCCGGATCAGGGTTGCCCGAATCGTTCATATAGCTGGCTGGTTTGTATCCTCCGCCAAACAGCACGTATCCAGCAAACGAGAAATCGAAGAGAATCGGAAATGTGGGCATCCAGCACGTGAACTTATTGCCGCCGATGCCGGGAAACGCTGCGGGGAAATCAAACGGAGTGATCTCTTGGTCCATGGTGGTGGGGACGATAGTGGTCGATCCGGATTCCGCCTTTGCCGCCGGCGCGGCAACAACGGCCATGGGGGAGAAGAGCGTGTAGGTTTTGCCCTGGTAATCGAGGACAAAGCGCAGCTTGCATCCTTCTTCCAGAAGGCTCGACGCTGCATCGAGGAACTTGTCTTCGAGCGTGAACGTCGCCAGATTATCCGCGCCCGATGCGCTGGCCGTGACTTGGCCAATCTGCGTGACGGTTTCGGATGAGCTGCCCGCAGCGGGCATCACTTTATTGATATGCAACGTTGCCTGCCCGCTCTGCGGCAGATGGGCCTGCACGGTAAAAGCGTGCGTGTCGGGCTGATCGTTTGCTGCTTCGTCC
>CAUBWQ010000212.1 GCA_958439775.1 uncultured Collinsella sp.
TGTTGAGGCCGAGCGCTTGGAAGGCAAAGCTCGTACCGGTTTTTACCTGATGGGCATCGTGGCGCCGTTTTTGGTGCTCTCGGCCATCTCGGGCGTGTTCTCGGCCTTTGCCATGACGTGCTTTATTCCGTTTGCCATGGGCCTGTTCATGGTGCTTTCGGACGGCGTGCTTCATCGCAGCCTGCTGTGGTGGAAGCGCGGCGCGATGCAGTTTGCCAACGGTTTTGCCAACGGCTTCATGTTCGCGCTCGTGTCGGTTTGGTTCGCGAGCTGTTCGCAACGGGCCATGCTTTCGCCGTACCAAATGCAATAACATCAAACCCTCTGTTTGCGGTCGGCCCTGCTTGGGTATAGGACGCACTGTGACAATAATGAAAGTCGGAAGGATTCGGTCGTGTCGGAAAATAGGGATTACTACGAGGTGCTTGGCGTCGACAGGGATGCCGACGCGCGGACGATTAAGCGTGCGTTTCTAAAGAAGGCCCGTACCGTACATCCGGATGTTTCGGACGACCCCGAGGCCGAGGCCAAGTTCAAGGAGCTCAACGAGGCCTATTCCGTTCTTTCCGATGAGCAGAAGCGTGCTAACTACGACCGTTACGGCACTGCCGACGGCCCTGGTGGTTCGGGCTACGTCGATATCAACGATATCTTTGGTGGCATGGGCATGGACGACTTGTTCTCGTCGTTCTTTGGCGGCGGTGCCGGCGGTGGCGCCCGCAGCCGTCGTGAGCGTCGTCGCGGACGTGATATGGCCATCTCGCTTTCGGTGACGCTCGAGGAGGCGGCGCTCGGCTGCAAAAAGACGATCAGCTATGACCGCCTTGCTCCTTGCGAGGACTGCAACGGCACCGGTAGGGCAGAGGGCGCACAGGAAAAGCAGTGCGGCCGATGCCACGGTACGGGCTATGTCACGACGGTTCAGCGTTCGTTCTTGGGCCAGGTTCAGTCTTCCTCGCCTTGTCCCGACTGCCATGGCGAGGGCACGGTTATCGACCATCCCTGCGAGACCTGCGACGGTCAAGGCCGCACGCCTTCGCACGAAAAGATCGACATCGATATTCCCGCCGGCGTTTCGACCGGTCGCCAGCTGCGCGTGAGCGGCTTTGGCGAGGCCGGCCTTCGCGGCGAGCCTTCGGGCGACCTGATTGTCAACGTGCGCGTTGCCGACCATGAGCGCTTTAAGCGCAACGGGGACGACCTGTACCTGGTGAGCGATATCTCGATTGCGCAGGCTGCGCTCGGCTGCGAGATCGAGGTCGAGGGCATTATGCCCGACGAGGTCGTTAAGGTGACGGTTCCCGCCGGCGCCCAGTACGGCGACACCGTGAGCGTCAATAATTACGGCATGCCGCGCATTGGCGGTGGCGGTTCGCGTGGCCGCCTGATCGTGCAGCTGCGCGTGGTCGTTCCCACCAATCTTTCCAATAAGCAGCGCGAGCTGCTCCGTGCTTTTGCCGATGAGATGGGCGATGACGTCGCTTCCGGTAAGAAGTCGGTGACCGACCGTATCAAGAGTGCCCTCGACGATATCCTCGATTAAGGAGCCCGCGTGCTCGCACCCCATATTTCCATCGTCAACCTCGGCTGCCGTGTCAACCGGGTTGAGTCTGACCGTATCACTGCCGATCTTATGCGCCTGGGCTTTGCTATTGTGGAGCCCCAGGATGCCGATTTGATCGTCATTAACACCTGTGCCGTTACGGGCGAGGCCGAGGCTAAGACCCGTAAGGCCGTCCGTCATGCGCTGGCCCATCCAAACGAGCCCTATGTGCTCGTGACCGGATGCGTGGTCAATTTGCATCCCGAGGAGCTGCTGGAGCTTTCGGATCGCGTGATCGCCGAGCCGTCCAAGATCGATGTCGCCGATCGTGTCTGCGAGGTGCTGCGCGTTGAGTCCGATAGCGTTCCCGCCTGCAGCGATGGTGAGGTGGTCGATGCGCTCGGTCGCTCTCGCCTGGGCGTGAAGATTCAGGACGGCTGCAACCATCGCTGCACCTATTGCATTGTGTGGAAGGCGCGCGGCCCCGAGCGCTCCGTGCCCGTCGAGTCCGTGCTCGAGCAAGTTCGCGAGGCCCAGGAGGCCGGCGTGCCCGAGGTGGTGCTGACCGGTGTGAACCTGGGTGCCTACGATGGCAAGAGCGCGACCGACGAGCACGTCGAAATCGATGAGCTGCTCGAGGCCATCATGGAGCGCACGTCTATTCCGCATGTGCGCATTTCCTCGGTCGAGCCCATGGATATCTCCGAGCGCCTGCTTAAGGTTATGGCGCGCTACCCGCAGCGTATCGCCCCGTTTTTGCACCTGCCCGTGCAGTCCGGCTGCACGGCGACCCTGCATCGCATGGGCCGTCCCTATAGCGCCGAGGCCTTTGAGGACACGGTGCGTATGATTCGCGCCAATCTGCCGCAGGCGTCACTTTCTTGCGACGTTATTGTCGGCTTCCCTGGCGAGACGGACGAGGAGTTCGAGGAGTCGCTGGCTCTGTGTCGCCGTGTTGGTTTCTCGCGTATGCACGTGTTCCGCTACAGCAAGCGTCCCGGCACCCTTGCCGCTGATATGCCCGACCAGGTGCCGCCCGAGGTTATGGCCGAGCGCAGCCGCCGTATGCGGGCCGCCGCACAGGAGCTCGCTATTGCCGACGCTCGTCGTCGCGTGGGCACGGTCGAGCGTGCCGTGCTCGAGTATGGTGACAACCTGACGCTCGGCTCGTTCCATCATGCCCGTCTTGACGATACCTGTGGACTTACAGCCCCGTGCCTGCTCGATGTTGCTATCATCGGAGTCGATGATTCCGGCTTGGTCCATGCACGCAGGGAGGTTCATGGAAGCCTCGAAGATTAGACTTACCGTTCCCGAGGGAATTGATCCTTCGTGCGTTTTGGGCGCCGGCGACGGCGTCCTTCGTGCGCTCGAGAGCTTGGTTCGCGCCCATGTGGTCGCCCGTGGCGATAGCATCGCCGTGAGCGGTGACCCGGATGAGGTCGAACTCGTGGCGCGTTTTTTTGAACACGCTTTTCGCGAGGCGGCCGCCGGGCGCACGCTGTCTGTCGACGATGTCTCTCGCTGCCTGGCCGTCTTGCGCGACGGTGAGCACGAGGCTGCGTCGCT
Source organism: uncultured Collinsella sp. (assembly GCA_958439775.1). Taxonomy (GTDB): domain Bacteria; phylum Actinomycetota; class Coriobacteriia; order Coriobacteriales; family Coriobacteriaceae; genus Collinsella. The sequence continues at coordinate 3,113 of CAUBWQ010000212.1, forward strand.
TCGCGATGACGTGCTGCTTTCGTATCGCGGTCGCGTCATTCGTCCCAAGACGCTCGGGCAAAAGCGGTATGTGGATGCCATTCGCTCGCATACCATCACCTTTGGCTTGGGTCCTGCCGGTACCGGTAAGACCTATCTGGCTATGGCGCTCGCCGTTGCCGCGCTCAAGCGTCACGAGGTGGGCCGTCTGATCTTGACGCGTCCGGTTGT
>CAUBWQ010000213.1 GCA_958439775.1 uncultured Collinsella sp.
AGCCACACGAGCGGGCGGGCGATCTTTTGGAACACCGAAAGCGGCCCCACGACTTGCTTGGACACGCCCTCGGCATTGGCCAGACCAATGCGCTTGGGCACGAGCTCGCCGATCACGATGGACACGAAGGCGACGGCGACGGTGATGATGACCGGCGCCAGGCCGCGCGCGATGGCAGAGAGCGGCGCGATGCCAAAGCTCATGAGCCACGTGGCAAGCGGGTCGGACAGGCTCGTCGAGGCGACGGCGGACGAGGCGAAGCCCACGAGCGTGATGGCGACCTGGATGGTGGCCAACAGCTGATCGGAGTCGGCGGCAAGCTGGACGGCGCGCTCGGCGCGCTTATCGCCCTCCTCGGCATCGTGCTCCAACACGGCGCGCTTAGCCGTGGTGAGAGCCATCTCGGACATGGAGAAGTAGCCGTTGATAAGCGTCAGGACGAGGGTAGTGATAAGGGAGATGGTTATGTCCATCGGGAGTTTCTCGAACCTCCAAGATTCGGGACGTTAGGGTAAAACGTTGATGGCGGATACGGCAATTGCGCCGGTCGCCCGTGCGAGCGGGGCCGTGGGCGTGGTCGCTAGATTACGAAGAGGATCACCGCCATGAACTGGAAGATACTGCCGGCGAGCACCCACAGGTGAAACACACTGTGCAGGTAGCGCACGTTTTTGGCGATGTAGAACGGCACGCCCACGGTATAGCACACGCCGCCGACGGCAAGCAGGGCAAGTGCCACGGGGTTGAGCAGCGCCACAAGTTCGGGCAGCTTAAAGACAACGAGCCAGCCCATCAGCAGGTAGACCAAGCCGCTTACCCAGTGCGGCTGACGCTCGCGCATAAAGCACTCGAGGGCGATGCCGATAATGGCGATGGCCCACACGGCAAAGAACAGCATAGGACCGCCGTCGTTTGCAAGCGTGATGAGGCAAAACGGCGTATAGCTGCCGGCTATGAGCAGGTAGATGCAGCTGTGGTCGATGATGCGAAACACGCGCTTGGCGCCCGCGGGCTGAATCGCGTGGTAGAGCGTGGAAGCTAGGTATTCAAGAATAATGCTGACACCATAGACAATCGCCGCGGCCATGTGGGCCGGGCCTCCGCCGCGCAGGGCAGCGAATACGATCAGGAGCACCAGGCCGGCGATACCCAGCAGGCAGCCGACACCATGGGTGACGGAGTTCATGATCTCCTCGCCCACCGTGTAGTGTGGAACGGCCGCGGTCTTGGGTCGCGGCTTAGAACTGTCGCTCGAATCGGACATGCCGGTTACATCCTCCAACGTAAAGAGTTCTCAACACTATATCAAAGCGTCTGGATACGTGCGAAATTTGCACCATATGTGACCCTTTGTTTACCCATTCTTTGCTTGTTGACGCATCAACGGCGAACGTCCATAATGCGCTTGCATTAAATGTTGATGTATTAACATCTTATAGGAGAATACTGCATGGCTCAAAACGCACGTTCCCATCGAAAGCTCAAGATAGCCGGCATCGTTGCACTGGCGGTTGTCGTTGCGCTGCTCGGATTTGCCGGCAATTTTTTGTTTGACTTTGCCCTGAACCCCCAAGCGCCGTACACCATGAAGATGATGCAGGATAGCAAGAACGACAAAGAAGGTGAGCAGCCGGATGCCGAGGACACCGAGGCGCGGGCGTGGTTTAAAGCGAATCGCGAGAGCAGCAGCCTCACCGCAGATGACGGAACCGAGCTTGCCGCTTGGTATTTTGCCGCGTCGGAGAGCACGCACGACTACGCCGTCTGCCTGCATGGATATACCAACGAGCCCATCGGTATGGCCCGATACGCCAAACGATTCCATGACCGCGGCATGAACGTACTCGCACCCGCCGCCCGCGCCCACGAGCGCTCCGGCGGCGACTATATCGGCATGGGCTGGCCCGAGCGCCTCGACATCGTCGCATGGATCGAGCGAATCGTTCAGGCTGACCCCGAGGCGCGCATCCTGGTCTTTGGCGAGTCGATGGGTGCGGCAACCGCCATGAACGTCGCGGGGGAATCTCTGCACGCAAACGTGAAATGCATTATCGAGGACTGCGGTTATACGAGTGTTTGGGACGAGTTTTCTCTGCAGCTCAAAGACGTGTTCGGTCTGCCCAGCTTTCCCTTGCTCGATGTAGCAAACTTGGCGTGCAACGTGCGCGCGGGCTACGACTTTCATAGGGCGAGCAGTGTGGAGCAACTCAAACACGCGACGGTTCCCATGTTGTTTATCCACGGCGACCAGGACACCTTTGTGCCGTACGACATGCTCGACCAAAACTACGACGCGTGCGCCAGCAAGGTCAAGCAAAAGCTCACCATCCATGGCGCCACCCACGCCAAGAGTGCGCAAGTTGACCCCGAGCTCTACTGGAACACGGTCAACAACTTCCTCGACGAGTATTTTTAGGCAAAAAGCAACGTCTGGAGCTTTATCTGACCCCCTATTTTCGGAAGTATGCGGCAAAATCTGGAACTGCCGACCAGACCGCAGTTTTACCAACAATTTATCAGGGGTTTTGTTGCCAAAAAATGTCGTGTGCTCGGCGATCTCGAAATTTGCCGCATACTTCCGAAAAGCCGCCCGTGGACACTGTGCTCACGGGCGGCTTTTGCTGACGTTGCGCTACAAAAGCGCTTGATATGTCCAATAGACAGGTGCTACTTGACCTCGATGAGCTCGTACTCGCTCGTGCCCAGGCCGATCTTCTCGGCGTGCGCGATGCACACGCGCCAGTCGGTGTCGGGATGCGTGATGCAGAAGGGGTCCTTGGCCTGCTCGCCCTCCAGATGCTCGTGGTTGTGCTCCATCTTGGCCGCGCTATCGGTGAGCTCGGTGTTGGGCAGCGGCTCGGATGCCATGACGGCATCGGCGCAGGCCTGGTCGATGGCGACCGGGTCGAAGCTCGCGAACATGCCGATGTCGTTGACGATAGGCGTGTCGTTTTCGGGATGGCAATCGCAGTTGGGGCTGATATCCATGGCAAGCGAGATATGGAAGCTCGGGCGGCCGTCGACGACAGCCTTCGTATACTCGGCGATCTTGCAGTTGAGCACGTCGGCCGCGGCTTCATAACCGGGCTTGATGGCGTCCTGGTTGCACACGCCGATGCAGCGGCCGCAGCCCACGCAGCGATCGTGGTCGATGGCGGCCACGCGCACCGTGCGGGTGTTGCCGTTGGCAAGCTCGCGCTCGCGGGTATCATCAAACGAGATAGCGTTGTGCGCGCAGATCTTTTCGCAGGCACGGCAGCCAATGCAGTGCTCGGTCGCGACGTTCGGCTTGCCGGCGGCATGCTGCTCCATCTTGCC
>CAUBWQ010000214.1 GCA_958439775.1 uncultured Collinsella sp.
TGCCCGCATGGCCGACAGCTCGCCGCTGGTGAGCCGTCTGGTGGGTGCGCTGGGTGATGATGTCTCTGGTCGTCTGGGCGACGTGCTCGAGGCCCCGCGCGAGCTTGAGGGCTTGGTTGAGCAATTGCTCGCCGGCGATATCGATGCACTGCTGTTCGACGATACGTCCGCGCTTGAGCGTGCCGGTCGTGCCGCTCTGGACCAGAAGAAGGCCTCGGGCGAGGCGCTGCTGGTGGCGCGCGGCGTGAGCGGCTCTACCGCCGCTGAGGGCGCTGCCGGTACCCGTCTGGTTGATCGTCTGTCCGTGCGCGCAGGCTACGGTCCCGTCGTCGAGGCGTTGCTCGGCGGATATTACGTAGTGGACGATCTTGCTGCCGCGCTGTCGGCGCCGGTCGTTGACGGCGTGACTTACGTGACCCCCGGTGGCGCCCGCGTCGCCTGCGGCGGCCTGGTGCGCGTGGGCCTCGATGCCGGCGAGGCGTCGGGTGCCTTGGAGCGCAAGCGTCGCATTCGTGAGCTGGAGGGCCTGGAGCCCGATCTGGCTGCCGTGTTTGAGCATGTGTCGGATCAGGTCGTCGAGGCCAATGCGGCCGTTGAGGAAGCGCGTGCCGCTGAGGGCGATGCCGCCGGCGAGATCGCCCGTCTTGAGGGCGAGCGCCGCTCGCTGCTATCCGAGATCGGCCGCCTGGAGCAAAGCGCCAATAATGCCGAGGTCGAGCGCGTACGCATCTCCAAGCGCCGCGAGCAGGCCTCCGAAGCCGTTCGCGCTGCGCGCCCGCGCGTTGACGAGCTCACCCGTTCGCGTGACGAGGCCCGCGCGCAGGCAAGCGATCTGGGTTTGCAGATTGCCGAGGCCAACGACGAACTCGACCGCGTTCGCCGTGACGATTCCGAGGCTGCCGGCAAGCTCGCCGACGCCAAGGTTCGCCTTGCCCAGACGAGCGAACGCCTGCGTTCGCTGAAGGGCCGCGTGCCCGACCTGGAGCATCGTCTTGAGGGCATCGACCGTCGTATCCGCGGAACACGCCAGGCTTCGCGCTCGCTCGAGCTGCTGCGCCTTCGCGTCGACCCCATGCACGAACGCTATTCGGCCCTGCTGGAGCGCGCGTCGGATTGGGCAGCTCGTCTGCGTGACCAGGCCTCTCTGGAGGAGGCGGACTCCGCTTCGCTCAAGAAGACCATCGAGGATGCCAAGGCGGAGGTTGCCCACGCTAAGGAGCGGGTCGATACCGCCTCCGCCACGCAAAACGAGTTCAAGGTCGCGCGTGGCAAGCTCGAGGTGCAGGTAGAGGCCGCCATTAAGGCAATTACCGCCGATGGCACCACGGTACTCGAGGAAGCGCTCATGCTTCCGGCGCCCACGGACCGCGATGCCGCCGAGCGCGAACTCAACCAGCTTGTGCGCCAGATCAACAACCTTGGTCCCGTTAACCAAGTTGCCATGGAGGAGTACGAGCAGCTCAAGCGCCGCGCCGACTACATCGAGGAGCAGCTGGCCGATCTGGAGAGCGCGCGCAAGGCGCTCACCAAGATCACGGTGGCCATTGATCGCAAGATGCGGAAGGCCTTCCTGGTGACGTTTGAGAAGGTCGACGCGAACTTCCGCGAGATCTTCGCCATGCTGTTCCCGGGTGGCCAGGCACATCTGGAGATGACCGACCCCGAGCATCCGGCCGAGACGGGTATCGAGGTCGTGGCGCAGCCGCGCGGCAAGCGTATCACCAAGATGATGCTCATGTCGGGCGGCGAGAAGAGCCTGACGGCACTCGCCCTGCTCTTTGCCGTGTACCGCACGCGTACGGTGCCGTTCTATGTGCTGGACGAGGTCGAGGCGGCGCTCGACGACGCCAACTTGTCCAAGCTCATCGGCGCCCTCGATGTACTGCGTTCCGATACACAGCTCTTGGTCATTTCGCATCAGCGCCGTACTATGGAGGACGCTGACGTTCTCTACGGCGTCTCGATGCAAGCCGACGGCGTCAGTCGCGTCGTCTCGCAAAAACTCGATCGCGATACCGGAAAGGTCGTGAATGCATAATGGGATTCTTTGACGCTCTCTCGCGCGGACTCGAGCGCAGCCGCGAGGCCCTCAACGAGGTCTTCTACTTTGGCGGCGAGGTCGACGAGGATTTTTGGGAGGACCTAGAGGACACTCTCGTCATGGGTGACATGGGTGCCGAGGTCGCCATTCAGGTCTCCGATGACCTGCGCGACGCCGCGGCCAAGAAGAACCTCAAGACCGCTCCGCAGCTTCGTCGTGCCCTGGCCGAGCAGCTCGAGCAGCACTTTGTGCCCATCGAGCGCGATCCGTTTTCCGATACGCCGAGCTGCGTGCTGTTTGTGGGCATCAACGGCGCCGGCAAGACCACGACGGTCGGCAAGATCGCGAGCGCCATGGCCGCCCGCGGCAAGAACGTCGTGATCGGTTCGGCCGATACCTTCCGCGCCGCCGCCATCGAACAGCTCGATGTATGGGGCCAGCGCGCCGGCGTTCCCGTCATCAAGCGCGACCGTGGCTCCGATCCGGCGAGCGTGTGCTACGACGTGCTCGACGAGGCCGACAAGCGCGGCAGCGATCTGGTGCTTATCGATACCGCCGGTCGTCTGCACACGAGTCCCGAGCTCATGCGCGAGCTTGCCAAGGTGGTCAATGTGACGCGTAAGCGCGCCGCCAATATGGCCGCCGGCCCCATGCCCGTCTCGGTCGTCCTCGTCATCGATGCCGCTACCGGTCAGAATGGCCTCAACCAGGCGCTCGAGTTTAACGAGGCGCTGGGCCTGGACGGTATTATCATGACAAAGCTCGACGGCACGGCAAAGGGCGGTATCGCCATGGCCGTGGCCGAGAAGCTCAAACTTCCCATCCTGCGCATCGGCGTGGGCGAGCAGGTCGATGACCTGCAGGAGTTTAATGCCAAAGATTTCTGCCGCGCCCTGGTGGGCGAGTCCAACTAAGGAGTGACTAGTGTTTGATTCTCTGAGCGATCGCCTCAACGACACATTTGACCGCCTGCGCGGCAAGGGTAAGCTGACCGAGGCCGATATCACCTCGGCCATGCGCGACATCCGCATGGCGCTGCTCGAGGCCGACGTCAACTTCAAGGTCGTTAAGGAGTTTGTCGCCAAGACCAAGGAGCGCTGCATGACCGCCGAGGTCATGGAGTCGCTGTCGCCGGCGCAAAACGTCGTCAAGATCGTGCTCGACGAGCTCACTGAGATGCTCGGTTCCACCGAGAGCAAGCTCGTCTTTAGCAACCGCATTCCCAATGTCATCATGCTCGTGGGCCTGCAGGGC
>CAUBWQ010000215.1 GCA_958439775.1 uncultured Collinsella sp.
AAACTGGCGCCACCAGTCGCCCGGCATACGGCCGATGAGCGAGCACTTGCCGTGCACGACCTCGTCGTGGCTGAGCGGGAGAATGAAGTTCTCGGTAAAGGCGTACATGATGGAGAACGTGAGCAGGCCGTGGTTGCCGGGGCGCCACGGAAAATCGGTCTGCATGTAGTGCAGGGTGTCGTTCATCCAGCCCATGTCCCACTTGTAGTGGAAGCCCAGGCCGCCGTCCTGCGGCGGATAGGTCACGAGCGGCCACGCGGTGGACTCCTCGGCCATCATCATCACGTCGGGGTAGTGCGCCTCCACAGCGCAGTTGACCTGGCGGATAAACGCGCTGGCGTCCAGGTCCTCCTCGGTACCGTACTTGTTGAACTTCTTTTGACCCGGATCGTCGATGCCAAAGTTGAGGTACAGCATACTGGACACGCCGTCCATGCGAATGCCGTCAACGTGGAAGTTCTCGAGCCAATACAGCACGTTGGAGACAAAGAAGGAGCGGACCTCGCCGCGGGCGAAGTCAAACTTGTGCGTGCCCCAGTTGGGGTGAATCTCGTGCTCAAACAACATGTGGCCGTTAAAGGTGGCAAGGCCGTGGGAGTCGGCGCAAAAACCGCCGGGCACCCAGTCCATGATCACGCCGATGCCCGCCTCGTGGCACGCATCGATAAAGTGCATGAGCTGCTGCGGGTTGCCGTAGCGCGAGGTGGCGGCGTAATAGCCGGTCGTCTGGTAGCCCCAGGAGCCGTCGAAGGGATGCTCCATGAGCGGCATGACCTCGATATGCGTGTAACCCATGTCGCGCACGTAGTCCACAAGCTCCACCGACAGGTCATCGTAGGTGTAAAACTCGCCGCGCTGCGCGGGGAAGGGATCCATGGGGCCGGGGTAGTTGCCGTACTCGTCGGGCTCCCCCTGCGGCGCGTCACCGTGGCGCTTCCACGAGCCAATATGCACCTCGTAGATGTTAAGCGGCTGCGACATGTGGTTGTGGTCGGCGCGGCGCTTGAGCCACGCGGCGTCGTTCCACTTGTAGCCATCGAGGGTCCACAGCACGCTCGCGGTACCCGGAGGGCACTCGGCCTTAAAGGCATACGGATCGGCCTTGTAGAGCTTCTCGCCCTCGTTGGTTTCGATAAGGTACTTATAGAGCTGGCCCTGCTCGGCGCCAGGAATAAAGCCTTCCCAAATAGCGCTCGTATGCACGGGCACCAGCGGGTTGGCTTCCTCATCCCAGTCGTTAAATTCGCCAATGACATGGACACTCTTTACGTCAGGCGCCCAAACGCAAAAGCGCCAGCCGCGCGTGCGCTGCTGCGTGTCGGGATGCGCGCCCATCTTTTCCCAGCTGCGCTCCCACATTCCAATGCCAAACAGATAGACATCGTCCTTGGAGAGCTCCGGTGCGTGCGGAGCCGGTTTGCGGGTTGCGGGCTTTTTAGCCGTTGGCTTTAGCTTTGTATCGCTCACGTTTGATCCCATCATGACGCGGCAGCGTGTTGCCTTGGTGACTAGATGCGAAAGGTCCAAGGCTGCACGAATCGAAGGGACGGCGAAGTTTCTGTGATTCGTTCCACCTCGCGTGCTCGGTGGAACTTTCGGCAGAAACTACGATAACACCTGTGCGTTAGTTTTATGGACGAAAGCGGATTTGCGGGGGCGTTTAATCGGTAAGCGACATGTTTATACCACTGGCAGAATTGCCGTGGTAAAACTCTTGACAGTTTTACCAATTTGGGTTTCAAAATTGTTTGGCTGACGTTTGGTAAAACGTTTTTAGCAGGATGTTTACCATTTGATATCGAAAGGTTCGTTTATGCCCCATACCGCCGCCCACAATGTCGCTTTTATTTTCGATTGCGACGGCACGCTGGTAAATAGCACCCCCGTTTGGGCTTATGCTCAGCCAGAGTTATTGCACCGCCACGGTGTCGACGTGACTGTCGACGATTTTGCCCAGTTTGAGGATTTGTCGCTCGAGGACGAGTGTAAGGCCTACGACGACACGTGGGGCATTGGTGCGAATGGCGAGGAACTGTATCGCGAGCTGGGCGAGATTTTGATCGACGGCTACTCCAAGGTGCCGCCGCGCGAGGGCCTGCTTGCATTTTTGGAGCAGGCGAAGGCGGCCGGCATTGCCATGTGCGTTGCCACGTCCACGCCGGCCGAGCTGGTTAAGTCTGCGCTTGCGGGTGCCGGGCTCGATGCCTACATGGAGTTTGTGACCACCACGGGCGAGGCAGGTCGCTCTAAGCAGTTCCCCGACGTATACGAGCTGGCGCTGCGCCGCCTGGAGGAGCGCCATGGGCACAAGTTTGAGCGCGCTTGGGTGTTTGAGGACGCCGTCTTTGGCCTAAAGAGCTCTGGCACCGCCGGCTTTAAGCGTGTAGGTATTTATGACCCGCACGGCCGTATGAAGCGCGACGATGTGCGCGCAAACTGCGATATCTTTATCGACAGCTACGAGGAGCTGGATCTGGCCCGCGTACTTTCGTTTGAGGGATAGGCGAGGGCTGTGGCTTGCAAGGTATTAGTGGTCTGCGGCTCGCCCGTGGTGGCGAGCGCGGATCTGTTACGTAGGCTAGCAGGGGAGTGCGACCACGTTGTCGCCGTGGACCGCGGACTCGACGCGCTGCTGGGCGCGGGACTGGGCTGCGATGTGTATGTGGGGGACGCCGACACGGTGAGCGATGAGGGACGCGCTCTGGTCGATGCCGCTGCCGATTTTGAAGTGGAACGCCACAACCCCTACAAGGACTACACCGATCTGGCGTTGGCGCTCGATTCGGTCCGTCGCCGCTGGCCGGGTGCCGAAGTTGTAGCAACCTGCGCCACCGGCGGCCGCCCGGACATGGCACTGTCTGTGTTAGGGCTACTGGCAGGCTATGCGGATGCCCCCGTCTGGATCGAAGAAGACGAAGTGACGGCCAGAATACTGCACCAGGACGAGATCTGGACCGTCGAGGGCGTCGAGGGCAAAACCTTCTCCATCATCGCCATAGCTCCCAACACAGAGATAAGCGAACACGGCCTAGAATGGGAACTAGACCACAGTCCCCTCGGCCTGTTAGCCGACACGGGCGTCAGCAACATAGTAAGATCCACCGCAAAGATCGAAGTTCACACTGGCACTGCAATAGCGTATTTGTTGCGTGAGGGTTTTATCGGGACGGTGGGTTAATTGACTGATTTTGCCGAAGTCAAAATCAGTCAATTCAGCCCCATTACAGTTTGAGTCGTCCGAAAGGGCGGCTCTTTTCCGTTGCATGGTT
>CAUBWQ010000216.1 GCA_958439775.1 uncultured Collinsella sp.
ATCCAGGCGAGGACCCGCTCGATTGCGCCAAGCGCGAGCTGCATGAGGAGACGGGCTTTAGGGCTGGTCGCATTCGCTTTTTGACGTCGATTGTCACGTCCTGCGGTTTTTGCGATGAGATCATCCACATCTACTTGGCTACCAAGCTCGAGTTTGATGCGCCCAACCCCGATGATGACGAGTTTGTCAACGTGGACCTGGTGCCGCTTCACGAGCTGATCGACGCCGTACTCGACGGCAAGATCGAAGACGCCAAGACCGTCGTGGGCGCCTTGGCCTGCGATAGCATCGCGCACCGCCTTGGGGGCACGGAGCTTTAACGAGTGGGGATAGCCCTGGGACAAGTACTACTGATTGCTTTGTCCCAGGGCCTTACGTTGCTGATATTTCTTTGAGGATCACATGCTGAAGAGGTTTCTTTCGTATTACGAGCCCCAGATGGGGCTTTTTGTTGCTGATACTGTTTGTGCTCTGGTGCTTGCCGCCATTGACCTTGCTTTTCCTATTATTCTGCGTAATTTGACCGGTGGGCTATTTACTCAGGGTCAGGCTGCCATTATGCAGGCGCTCGGCATGATCGCGGTGGGCTTGGTGCTGATGTATGCCGTTCGCTGCGCCTGCCGCTACTTTGTGAGCTATTGGGGTCACGTGATGGGCGCGCGCATGGAGTCCAAGATGCGCGAGGACCTGTTCGACCAGTATGAGCGCTTTAGCTTTGCGTACTTCGACCGCAACAGCTCGGGCGACATGATGAGCCGCGTGGTCAACGATCTGTTCGATATCTGCGAGGCGGCGCATCACGTGCCCGAGTGGATCATCATCTGCGGCATCGAGATTATCGGCTCGTTTGTGATCCTCTTTACCATCGCCCCGGTGCTGGCACTTGCCATGGCTGTGGTGACGGCGGCGTTTGCGGTCATCATGTTTTGGCAGAACATGCGTATGCGCGAGGTCTTTAGCGACAACCGCAAAAAGATCAGTGGCATCAATGCGCAGCTGCAGGATTCGCTGGCGGGCATGCGCGTAGTCAAGAGCTTTGCCAACGAGGAGACCGAGCGTGCCAAGTTCCGCGCCTCCAACAATCGCTATCTTTCGTCCAAGGAGAACATGTATCACGCCATGGGCGTCTATACCGCGACGTATGGCCTGCTCTCTGGTGTGCTCTATGTGATCGTGGTGCTGCTGGGCGGCTGGCTGGTCGCCCAGGGACAGCTGCAGGCGGTCGATATGGCGACCTTTGCACTCTGTAGATCGCTGTTGTGCACGCCGCTCTAGACACTCGTCAATTCGGCCGAAACGTATCAGAAGGCTATCGCCGGCTTTAAGCGTATGGACGAGGTGCTTTCGACCGCGCCGGATATCCAGGACAAGCCGGGCGCTACGGATCTGCAGGTGACTGCCGGCGCCGTGGAGTATCACGACGTGTGCTTTAACTACGAGGATGTTGAGCTGGGCGAGGGCGATGCCGACGAGCGTCCCGTTATCGACCATATGGACCTGTCCATCAAGCCCGGGCAGACCATCGCTTTGGTTGGCCCTTCGGGCGGTGGCAAGTCCACGACCTGTTCGCTGCTGCCGCGCTTTTATGACGTGGCTGCCGGATCCATTAGCATCGACGGCCAGGACGTGCGTGATGTGACGCAGCAGAGCCTGCGTCGCGCCATCGGCCTGGTGCAGCAGGATGTCTACCTGTTTGACGGTACGATTGGCGAGAACATCGCCTACGGCAAGCCGGGCGCTACGGCAGAAGAGATCGCCGAGGCCGCCCGTCGCGCCAACATCGATGCCTTTATCGAGTCGCTTCCGCAGGGCTACGACACCGTGGTGGGCGAGCGCGGCAGCCGTCTTTCGGGCGGACAGAAGCAGCGCGTTGCCATCGCGCGCGTGTTTCTCAAGAACCCCAAGATCCTGATTTTGGACGAGGCGACGAGTGCTTTGGATAACGAGAGCGAGGAGGCGGTGCAGGAGTCACTCGAAGAGCTGGCACGCGGCCGCACCACGATTATCATCGCCCACCGTCTTTCGACCATTAAGCATGCCGATGAGATTGCGACCGTTGAGCATGGTCGCGTTGTGGAGCGTGGCACGCACGAGGAGCTTCTCGCCCGTGGCGGCACCTATGCCCGTTACTATCGAATGCAGTTCGAAGGTGCGCGTGCGCACGAGCTCGACTGATTGATATGACAGGAAGATCATGGCTGATAAGAACCCTTTGACTCCGGAAGAAGTGACGGAGTTATTCTCCGAAATCGATGCATCCGGCGTCTTGGATCCTACGCTTGCCAAAAAGCGTACCGAGCGCATGCGCGAGAAAGAGGCCGCCGTCAAGCGCGGTGACAAAGCGGCGCTAGCGCAGCTGCGCAGCGAGGACCGCGCGAGCCAGGCAAAACATATCGACCCGCTGTCCGAGGACGATCCTTCGGGTTCGCAGGTGAGCCATACCATTACGAAGACCGCGATGGCCGTGGTCATTGGTATTTTGGTGCTGATCGTGGGCATGCAGATTGGCTACGGCGTGATGCGCCGTCTGAACACCGCCAACCTGTCCGAGAGCGTTTCGGTCGATACCGTTTCGACGGCGCTGAAGGGTGGACTTGAATGGGGCAACGGCTTTACGCAGTTCCCGCTCGACTTCACCGTCGATGAAGCCGATGAACGCACGGGCACGGTCGAGGTGACGGTGTTGGACACATCGTCTGCCAACGAGCTCGAGCTGCTGTCCAACGGGCAGATTCAGGCCGCGGCGCTTGCGACCAACGCGTTACTCAACGATAAGATCGACCGCGTGGTGTATAACGTTCACGCCTATATCGACGAGGATAGCAACATTCAGCACGATTCCTTCTTTGGCATGTTCCCCGCGCGCGGCCACCAGAGCGCCATTTTGACGTTCGTGTGGACCAAGAGCTCATCCAACGCCACGAGTATCGACTGGAAGATGCGCATCGTGAGTATGGATGACACCATCGCCGAGCGCATTCAGAAGCAGGTGAACTCGGTGTCGTCGTTGATTGAGGACCCGGTGGTGAGCCAGACCAAGATTGACGAGGAAAAGGCCGAACGTGACCTGGAGCATCGTCTGCATGGCCGCGAGATTTTCCGCGGCGGCAAGCCCGATCGCACACCGTCCGAACTGCTGGAGCAGGACAAGAAAAAGTAAGAGGCCATTATCCCGCGTGAGCCACAAGCCCACGCGGGATAATTTTTCTGGGACGTGTCTCTATGGTTTTGTCAACCGCGTGCTTCGCGCCATTTCGGCATGA
>CAUBWQ010000217.1 GCA_958439775.1 uncultured Collinsella sp.
GGCGGTCGAGACCTCGACGCGGCGACCCATATCGTGGGCGCATTCGGCCATCTGCTCCCAAAACGGCGCGGGGTCAAAATCGGGCGCGAAGCCTTCCTTCGAAAAGCGCATGACCAGGTCGGGGTGGGCCATTACATCAAAGTTGAGTGAGCTTTCGCAGGCACGGCACCAGTCGTCGACGTAGCGCTCCCACACGCCGCGCACGCCTAAGTTTTCCCAAACGTGCAGGTTGGTGTCGTCGTCGATCCAACCGCAAAGGGAATCGGGTGTATCGGGGCGAGCGACGTTTTCCGTTCCCTCCGTGCCCGCAGCGCCTGCCGCAATATCGCCGGGGTTGCCAATCCAATGCACACTGCCCAGACGTACGACGGCGCCCTGGGACCAGCGCTCAACCAAAGGCTCGCAGCCCTCGTACCAATCGCATTCAAAGCCATAGATAAGCTCGAGCTCCGGCGCAATCTGCGCGGCAAGCTTGCGGGCGTCCTCAAATGCCAGACGATGCGTCGTCAGGTCGCCCTCGACAACCTGTACTTCGCAGTTGGCGTCCATGCTGGCGGGCAGGGTGAGGTGGTCAGTCGAGACCATGACGCGGCAGCCGGCCGCAGCAGCGGCGCGAACGTTGTCCTCAAATGAGGCATGGCCGTCCGAAAACGAGGTGTGGGTATGGCAATCGACCAGCGGGCACATAGGCATAGCGGCTCCTTTGCATTTGGCGAATCCGCTCCATTGTAATGGTGCAGCCTCGGCGCGTCGTACGCGCGGGGTGCCGAAATCGATCGGAAAGGCTGCGCGGCGCGGCCTCGCTTGCGCTCTCAAAACATGTACGTCAGCCTCCAAAACCGACAAAAAATGACATGTTTGGAGGCTGATGTACACGTTTGGTTAGGAGCGAGGGCGGCAACGGACGAAAGTCGCGCCTGTGCCACGTCCGATGTGCTAGCGTTTGGATGAACAAAACGAGCCCGTGCGGAAAGGAGCCGGACCGTATGCAACGTGGAAGTACATCTCCGCTGTCCCGCGAGACCGATGCGCCCGAGACCATCGTCAAGCTAGAGTGCGACATCGACGATGCGTCGCCCGAGGTACTCGCCTATGCCGCCGACCGCTTGCGCGAGGCGGGCGCCCGCGAAGTGCACTGGCTGCCTCTCTACTGCAAAAAAGGTCGTCCCGGCTGGCAGCTGCAGGTAATCTGCGCCCGCGAGGACATTGACCGTCTGCAGATGACCATCTTTTTGGAAACCACGACCAACGGCATCCGCCGTCAAGTTATGGAGCGCGTTTGCCTGCCACGCCGCTTTGAGCGCGTAGCAACGCCATGGGGCGAGGTGTCCGTCAAGGTGGCGACCCTGCCCGACGGCAGCGAGCGTGCGGCGCCCGAGTACGAGGACTGTGCCCGTCTTGCCCGCGAGCACAACGTGCCGCTCCAGCGCGTGATGCAAGCGGCACAAGCCGTGGCACTGCGATTTGAGTAACGCGGTCGGTGGCACGCCACGCCCAGCCCCATCAGCCCCACCCCGAAAGGATCCCTCATGAAATACCTCATCGCCTCCGACATCCACGGCTCGGCATACTGGACCGAGCGCCTGGTCACCGCTATCGAGTCCGAGCAGCCCGACCGCATCGTCCTGTTGGGCGACCTGCTCTACCACGGCCCGCGCAACGACCTGCCGCGCGACTACGCCCCCAAGCGTGTGATTCCGCTGCTCAACGCCCTGGCCGACCGCATCATCGCGGTGCGCGGCAACTGCGACGCCGAGGTCGACCAGATGGTGCTCGACTTCCCCGTCATGGCCGACTACGCCACGCTGTTCGACGAGACCGGCCGCGAGCTGTTCCTGACGCATGGCCACGTCTTTGGCGCCGGCATGCACAACAGTGTCGACCACGCGCCCGCGCTGCCCGAGGGCTCCGCGCTCGTCTACGGCCACACGCATATCAAGGTCAACGAGGCAAGCGAGGCGCACCCGGGCCTGTGGCTCTTCAACCCCGGCAGCGTGAGCATCCCCAAGGATGGCACGCACAGCTACGGCATCTACGAGGGCGGTGCGTTCCGCCACGTGATCATGGAGGAGGACTAACCATGGCGCAGCACACGGCCCAGCAAAATGCCGAGGGCTCGCGCGATCTGTCCACGCTGGTCGACGCGTCGGCCGAGCTGCAGCATCTGGTGCAGACCATCTGGCGTCTGCGTCAGCCCGATGGCTGCCCGTGGGACCGCGAGCAGACGCACCGAAGCATTGGCAAGAACATGATCGAGGAAGCCTACGAGGCGCTCGACTGCATCGAGGCGGACGACGCGGCGCATCTGCGCGAGGAGCTCGGCGACGTGCTCATGCAAGTAGTGTTGCATGCGCAGATCGCGGCGGACGCCGGTGAGTTTACGCTGGCCGATGTGGCACGCGATATCGACGCCAAGCTCATCCGCCGCCACCCGCACGTGTTTGGCGATGCGGATGCCGATAACTCCGACGATGTGCTCAAGATCTGGGACGAGGTTAAGCTTGCCGAGAAGGCTGCCAAGGACAAGGCCGTGGCGGCAGGCGAGGCTGCGCCCGAGGGCCTGCTTGACGGCGTGCCCACACATCTGCCGGCGCTGATGCAGGCCCAGAAGGTGTCGCGCAAGGCGGCTGCCGTGGGCTTTGAGTGGGAGACAGTCCAGGATGTGTGGGACGAGGTTGCCGAGGAGCGTGCCGAGTTTGAGGCCGAGGCTCCCGGCTCGCCCGAGCGCGAGATGGAGTTTGGCGACCTGCTCTTTGCCCTGGTCAACGTTGCGCGCAAGGAGGGGATCGACGCCGAGAGCGCTCTGCGCGCCAGCACGGCAAAGTTCCGCCGTCGTTGGGCTGCGATGGAGCAGATGGCGGCCAACGCCCATGTGGATCTGACTGAGCTTTCGACCCACGGTCTCAACGACCTTTGGGATGCCGCCAAGGCTGAGGAGTAAGACTGCGGGAACGACGGGCTGACATGCCTCATCGTTCTCGCTAAATTTTTCGAAAACAAGTGTATCCCTCGGCTAACTTAGGGCATAATGCAAAAAGTGCGACAAGGCTAACTTACGGAGGCGCACCGATGGCGCACAGTCGGCCAGTCGCTTGCATTAACTACGTTTCCAAGTGAGAGGGAGACAACATGAGTGACATTTTGGACGTCTACGGTCGTGAGGTGCTCGACAGCCGCGGCAACCCCACCGTCGAGGTCGAGGTCGTGCTCGAGGACGGCAGCTTCGGTCGCGCGATGGTGCCTTCGGGCGCTC
>CAUBWQ010000218.1 GCA_958439775.1 uncultured Collinsella sp.
CATCGTACGTGCCGCCTGCGAATCCATGGCATATCAGAGCTACGACGTGCTGCGCGCCATGGAGCAGGACGTGGGGCTTTCGATCGAGCGCCTGTCTGTCGATGGCGGTGCCTCGCGCAACGAGTTCATCATGCAATTCCAGGCCGACCTGCTGGATATCCCCGTGCTGCAATGCGAGACGGTGGAGACCACGGCAATCGGTGCCGCGTACTTGGCGGGTCTTGCCGTCGGCTATTGGGAAGACCTGGAGGAGCTGGAGCAAAATGCCCAGATCGTTAGGACCTTCCTTCCCCACATGTCCGCCGAGCGCCGCGAGCAAAACCTTGCGGGCTGGCGTGATGCAGTCAGGCGCTCGCTCAGCACCGCACAGTAGGGCTGCGATGGGCTGCTCGATACAACAAACCGCTAAACTAATGCATGGCGTGCGGCGGCAACATTGCTGCACGCCTTGTCAGCAAGGCCGTTTTGCGGCCGCAACGAAAGGGGCAATCAATCCATGACCGTCACCTACGATGCGTCCCGTGTGACGCTTGTCGATCACCCGCTCGTCCAGCACAAGCTGTCGATCCTGCGCGACAAAAACACCGGCACCAACCAGTTCCGTCAGCTCGTGCGCGAACTCGCGCTTTTTGACGGCTACGAGGCCATGCGCGACCTGCCTATGGAAGACGTCGAGGTCGAGACCCCCATCACTACCGCCACGTTCAAACAGCTTGCTGGCAAGAAACTCGCCATCGTGCCCATCCTGCGTGCGGGCCTTGGCATGGTCGACGGCATCCTCGACCTGGTGCCCTCCGCTCGCGTGGGCCACATCGGCATGGAGCGCGACGAGGTTACCCACGAGCCGCACGAGTATTACTGCAAGATGCCCAAGGATATCGACCAGCGCATCTGCCTGGTCGTCGACCCCATGCTCGCCACGGGCGGTTCGGCCGAGATGGCCATTAGCTACCTGCGCGAGCGCGGTGTCAAGGACATCCGCATGCTGAGCATCGTCGCGGCCCCCGAGGGCCTCAAGTCGCTGACTGAGAAGGACCCAGATGTGCATATCTATACCTGCGCCATCGACGACCATCTCAACGAGGCTGCCTACATCGTTCCCGGCCTGGGCGATGCCGGTGACCGCATCTACGGCACGCTCTAGTCGCTGGGCTAAGACGGCCGCGGCTGCAAATACGAAGAAACGGTGCGCGCGGACGAACAAAAGGCGACCGCGCGCACTCCTGTTAACGGACGTTTTGCCCTGCAGGGTTCGAGAAAAACGTATTACCGTACCTGCGGCATAAAGAAGGTCTTAAGAAAACGAACAGGTGCGTATTAACCGATGCTTTTTCGGTTGTACTTTAGCGATTGGCTCGTACAATAGTCACCAATGTTTGGCGGGAACTGTTCTGTGAAGCGTTAAAAAGGAAAGTGAGGACGCCAGTGTTTCAGATAGCCGATCTGCTCGCTATCGTTGCAGGCGCCATCGCGGGCGCAATTGCCTTCCTTCCCTTTGTCTTTACGCTCAAGCCGGTTCTTGACGATAAACAGAATGCGGACATGCTCAAGGGTATGGTGAGTCTGGCGGTCTCGGCAATCGCCCTGCTCGTCTTTACCTTGGTTGTGTTTGTGTTGTTCGGAGAGGCATTTCGCATGTTCCTCCTGGGCGAGGCGATCGGCTTCGTGGCCTTTATGGCCGCCTGCACGGTTCGCGTCGCCAAGGCGCTGCGAGATCCTCATGAGGTCGAAAGGTAAGTCGTGGAAATTTTTGAAAAGCTGCCTGATGAGATTAATCATCTGGTCAGCGAGTTCAGCTCCACCCCTGTCGTGGGCGATCTGAGCTGCGGCATCACGCAGTACTCGTTTTGGCTGATCGTCTCCACGATCGTGCTCCTGATCGTCCTGGCCGTGTTCAAGAAGAAGCAGACCCTGGTTCCCAAGGGCTTCTTCGTCAACGGTTTCGAGTACATCATCGAGTACGTCGAGAACGATATCGGCAAGGGCGTCGTGGGTGAGAACTGGAAGAAGCACTTCCCGTTCCTGTGCTCGCTTTTCCTGTTCATCCTGATCAATAACATGATCGGCCTGATCCCGGGAATGAAGCCCGGCACCGGCGCAATCGGCTCCACCGCCGCGCTCGCCATCTTCGCCTTCGTGTACTTCATCTACTACGGATGCAAGGCTCACGGCGTGATCGGCTACATCAAGAGCCTCGCCCCGCAGGGCGTGAGCTTCCCGATGAACGTGCTTGTGTGGGTCGTCGAGCTTTTCTCGACCTTCCTGCGCCTCATCACGCTCGCCGTGCGTCTGTTCTGCAACATGTTCGCAGGACACGTGGTCATGGGCTCGTTCGCCATCATGGCGAGCATGTTCATGCAGCCGCTGCTTCAGCAGGTTTCCGCGGCCCACGCCGTCGGCGCCCTGCCTTCGCTGGCCTGGCTTGCCATCCTCATCCTGATCTATGCGATCGAGCTTGTGGTCGGCGCCATCCAGGCTTACGTCTTCACGGTCCTTACCGCCGTGTATGTCTCCGAGGCAGAGGAGGTCGCGGAGGAGGAGTAGTCTTCCGTTCGCGCCTTAAAGGTAAGGTAATTCGTTAAACCGCCGGTGCCCGTACCCATGGAGCCCGGCAGTTATAAAAAGGTTATCCTGCGTGAAATAAGACACGCACGACAAAGGAGGAATCGTGGGAGTTATCGGTTACGGTCTCGGTGTTATCGGCGCTGGTATTGCTATCGGCCTGTCTGCTCTGGGTGCTACGGGTGCTATGGCCCGTCAGCCTGAGGTCCAGGGCCGCGTGTTCACCGTCTTCATCATGGGCTCCGCCTTCGGCGAGGCTCTGGCTCTGATCGGCTTCGTTGTCGCGCTGATCGTTAAATAGCACGGAGCGTCAAGTATGAATCTTTCATCCCAGAAGAGCGCGATCGCACTCTCCGCGTCCGCGGCCGCGCTGCTCATGCCGGTTTCCGCGTTCGCTGAGGACGGCGCTGCCGGTGCGGACATCCTCATCCCTAAGATGGCGGAGTTCATCCCGGCGCTTATCGCCTTCCTGATTATCTGGATCGTGCTGGCCAAGGTCGCCCTGCCGGGCATCATGAAAACCATGGAGGAGCGCGGCAAGAAGATCGAGGAGAGCCTCGACGAGGCCGAGAAGACCAAGCAGGAGGCTATCGCCAAGCGCGCTGAGTCCGACTCGATCGTCACCGACGCCCGTCGTCAGGCTGCCGACATCGTTCTCGAGGCGCGGAAGGACGCCGAGGCCGAGCGCGAC
>CAUBWQ010000219.1 GCA_958439775.1 uncultured Collinsella sp.
TACGACCTCAAGCACACGCCGTACAGCCGCCGCATTATGACGAATACCTATGTGTTCAGCGACTTATCCGAGATGCACCTGTATCCGTGCGCGTACAGCGTGACGTATAACGTGACGCAGCGTCCGCAGGACGACAAGCCCACACTCAACATGATTCTCAACCAGCGCAGCCAGGATATTTTGGCCGCAAACAACTGGAACGTGTGCCAGTACGCCATTTTGCTGATGATGGTCGCGCAGTCGGTCGATATGATTCCCGGTGAGCTGTTGCACGTGATCGCCGACGCCCATATCTATGATCGTCATGTCGATATCGTCCGCGAGCTTATCGAGCGTCCGCAGTTTGCGGCACCCAAGGTAACGCTCAACCCCGATGTGCATGACTTCTATGCGTTTACGACCGATGACCTGATCGTCGAGGGCTATGAGCACGGCCCGCAGGTCAAGAACATTCCCATTGCGGTGTAGGTGGTGCTCATGACGTGTAAGCTATTTGCTATCGTCGCCGTGTGTGACGATTGGGGCATTGGGTGCGAGGGCGACATGGTGGTGTCCAATCGCGCCGATATGCGCCATTTTGTGGCCTGCACCAAGGGCTGCCCGGTTATCATGGGACGCAAGACGCTGCTGAGTTTTCCCGGCGGGCGTCCTCTCAAGAACCGCCGTAATATCGTGCTTACGCGCGATATGGGCTTTACCCGCGAGGGCGTTGACGTGGTGCATAGCGTTGACGAAGCGCTCGCTGCGGTTGCCGATGAGCTCGTTGCCTGGGTGATCGGTGGCGGCGATGTCTATCGGCAGTTTTTGCCGTACTGCGTAGAGGCCGAGGTCACTCATAACCACTGCGTCCATCCCGTGGACACGTACTTTCCCGACTTGGACGCCGATCCCGCGTGGGAGATTGCGCAGCGTAGCGGGGTCGCGACGATTGCCGCCGGTGAGGGTGACGAGGGCGTCAATTATGAGTTCGTGACGTATCGTCGCATCGAGGCGTAAATCGTCTGGCGTGAACGGTATCATCGGGTTGATTGAATGCATGGGGCGGCGCTTAGCGTCGCCTCGTTTGGTATAGATGTGCTGCAAAGAAAGGTGCGGGCTGGCTGCTATGACTGATGCCGTTGAGGTACTGCGAATCGACTCGCTCGAGGACGAGCGGCTCGATGCCTACGTGCGACTGACCGAGCGTGAGCTTCGCTGCGTGCTGGAGCCGCAGAAGGGCATTTTTATCGCAGAGAGTGCCAAGGTCATCGAGCGTGCGGTTCGCGCCGGATATGAGCCGGTGAGCTTTCTTTTGGGCGAGCGCTGGCTCGACCAGATGATGCCGCTGTTTGAGCGCCTGGTTGTGCGCGAGGGCGCGGGTGCTGTTCCCGTGTTCGTGGCCTCCATGGAGCTCATGGAGCAGTTGACGGGCTTTAACGTGACGCGCGGCGCGCTGGCGGCGTTCCGTCGCCCGCGTCAGATTCCGGTTGATGAGTTCTTGGGCGGCGTCGTCGAGGCGGCGGGGGATCGTCCGGTGCGCGTATGCGTGCTTGAGGGTATTGTTGATCACACCAATGTTGGCGCGATTTTCCGCTCGGCTGCCGCATTGAACGTTGACGGTATTTTGGTCAGCCCGACGTGCTGCGACCCGCTGTACCGTCGCTCGGCCCGCGTGAGCATGGGCACCGTGTTTCAGGTGCCGTGGACGCGCATTGGCAGCGAGGCTCGTGTGTGGCCTCATGATGGTCTGAGTGCGTTGCACGATGCCGGTTTTTCGTGTGCCGCTATGGCGTTGACGGACGATTCCGTTTCGCTGGACGATCCTGTGCTGCAGAAGATTGATCGCTTGGCGATTTTTATGGGCACCGAGGGTGCCGGCTTGGGCGCCAAGACCATTGCCGGCTGTGACCACGCCGTGCGCATTCCGATGGCGCACGGGGTCGATTCGCTCAACGTGGCCGCGGCGAGCGCCGTCGCCTTTTGGCAGCTGTGCCCGCACGTGAGCAATGAGTATCACTACCAGCCGGGTTTGTATCACTAGGCAGTTATTCCGCACCGTGCTCTAATTCGGGGTGTTTCGGTCGCCGCCAGTCGGTGCTAAGCTGGTTTTGGCTTTGGTTTTAAATTGCTGTTTTGTTGTTTGACGTATGCGTGTGGGGAGGGCGTGTGGCTAAGAAATCTACGGCTATCGATGTAACGCAAGGTGTCATTTGGCAGCAATTACTGTCGCTGTGCGTTCCCATCTTTTTTAGTTCGTTTTTTCAGCAGGCCTACACGCTTATCGGTACCTATATTGTCGGTCAGTTTGGCGGCAAGCTCGCGCTGGGCGGCATTCAAGCCACGATGGTCCTCACCGAGCTCTGCATTGGCTTTTGCGTTGGCGTTGGCGCTGGTTGTGCCGTTATCACGGGTCAGTTTTTTGGCCAGCACGATGATGAGCGTCTGAGCCGTTCGGTCCATACGGCCATGACGCTTGCGCTGGTGGGCGGTATCGTTTTCTCGATTCTTGGCATAGTGTTCGTTGAGCCCATGCTGGTGCTTATGAACACGCCGCATGAACTATTGGCCGAGGGCGTGGCCTATGCTCGCTGTTATTTTGCCGCGATGGTTGCGGCACTGCTGCTTAATATGGGAACCGCACTGCTGCGTGCCGTGGGCGACACACGCGGGCCCGCCGTGATCATTGCCTCTGGCTGCCTGGTTAACGTGGTGCTGGATATCATCTTTGTCGCTGTGTTGCATATGGAGGCGCTGGGCTGCGGCATCGCAGTGGCGCTGACCATTTGCTCCAATGCAACGATGATCGTGCTGCGCATGATGCGCGCTCCGGGTGCATGGCGTCTTTCGCTGTCTAGGCTCGGCATTGATCCTGGCATTTGTAAGAGTATGATCTCGTGTGGTCTGCCGCTTGGCTTTCAGTCTGCTGCATATTCGATTTCCAACGTTTTGATTCAGGTGTCGGTCAACTCGTTTGGCGCCGATGTCACCACGGCGTGGGGTCTTTCGGGCCGCTTAGATGGCATTGTCTGGATGGTTACCGAGGCGCTTGGCGTGTCGATCACCACGTTCTCGGCACAGAACTATGGCGCGCGCAACTACGAGCGCATGCGCAAGGGCTACCATACGTCGCTCGTGCTGTCGTTTATGCTCATTGGTGGCCTGTCTGCCGTGCTGCTGGTGTTCTCGGGTCCGCTGTCGCGTTTGTTTGTCGACGATGCCTCGATTTCGGCGTACACCACAACGATTCTTCAT
>CAUBWQ010000220.1 GCA_958439775.1 uncultured Collinsella sp.
GAGCAGCAGGACGAGGTCATTGCGCGTACCTTCCACGACAAGTTCTAAAGGGATTTAACTCCTGTAGGTTTACTGGGGCCGGTTTTGGGTTATTTTCCAAAACGTCCTCGGACATGCAAAGAGGCTCCGCTGCGCGCGTTGCGCGGCGGGGCCTCTTTGCGTCCTGCGGGATGTTTTGGAAAATAACCCAAAACCGGCCAAGCGGGGTTCTTCGGAGTCACCCTTTAGGCGGAACTCTCCTAATTATTTGGATGAGTCGTTTACTTACTTGTGCTGTTACCGTCTTCCCGCTGTTGTTGGGGTATGCTTTGTTCGTATGTAAACGTATGACATGTTGATAGGGGAGGGTGCTATGGCTCGCGAGGGCACTCGTTCTAAGGATTCTGCTAAGCCTGGCATCAAGGAAGTTGCAGCGGTGGCGGGGGTTTCGCCTACTACGGTATCTCGCGTGCTTAATAACCGCGGTTATATTAGCCAAGAGACCCGCGATAAGGTCCACGCCGCGATGGAGCGCATCAACTATACGCCCAACGATATCGCTCGTGCCATGCTCAACGGTCGCCTGAATCTTATCGGTATGATCGTCCCCTATGTCAGCAGTCCGTTTCATGCCCAAGTGGTTCAAGTCATTGAGCATACCCTGGCCGAAAACGGTTTTAAGATGCTGCTGTGCAATAGCGCCAATCGACCCGAGCTTGAGCGCTCTTATATCGACATGCTTCGACGCAATATGGTTGATGGCGTCATCGTCAACTCGCTTAATATCGGTGCCGAGGCGTATGCCGAGATGGGCTTGAGTCTGGTTGGTATCGACTGCGACCTTGGCGAGGCCTCTGTTCAGATTGCGAGCGACAGCTATGGCATCGGCGAACTTGCTACGCGTCGTCTTATCGATGACGGGTGTTCGCGCATCTTGTGCCTGCGCAACAATAGCCGCATGCGCATGCCTGCCAATAAGCGTACCGATGCCTACCACGATGTTGTGGAGCAGGCCGGTTTGCCCGCGCTTGTCCGTGAGGTCGAGTTCGTTAAGTCCGATGACGAAAAGAGTGCGGTCGTTGCGAAGATCCTCGATGAGAACCCCGATATTGACGGCATCTTTGCGGGAGACGACACGATGGCGGCTATCTGTCTTAACGTGATGAAGCAGCGCGGCTTGAGCGCTCCGGACGATATTAAGGTCGTGGGCGCGGATGGCGCCCGCCGCACTATGACGTTTATGCCTGACTTAACAACCGTTCGTCAAGATATCGATCGCATCGGAGAGCTCGCGGCGCAATCCATCATCGCTCTTGTTAACGGTGAAAAGCCCGAATCGAATACCAAGCTCCCCGTTGAACTCATTGAGGGCAAAACCGCGTAGTTCATCCCGTGCCAAAAGAATTCCTCAAACGCCTCTGATGACCGTTCGCCGGCATATGTCAACCGTTTGCCGACGACTGGAACTGCGAAAAGACGTATTGGTGTGAAAACGTTTGACATATGAAAACGATTGACATATCTTGCAGTTGTACCGAGTTAGTATCACGTGGGAAGGAAGTCTCGGATGCACAAGGTGTATTACCAGCCTGAGGGAATTTGGGTGGGCGACATCATGCCGTACGGCGAGGACGGCACGTTCTATCTCTATCATCAGCGTGACACGCGAAACCCCGGACCTTTCGGAGAGCCGTTTGGCTGGGCACTCGCGACAACCAAGGACTTCGTCAATTACAAAGACTTTGGCGAGAGCCTTGAGCGTGGCGGCGACGAGGAAGTCGACCAGTATGTTTATGCCGGCACGGTGTTTAAGGTGGGCGACAAGTACCATGCGCTCTACACTGGTTGCAATCGCGATAAGGTCAAGGCACGCTTGATGAAGCAGGTTCTTCTTCACGCAACGAGTGACGACGCCGTCAAGTGGGAGAAGAACATCGCCGAGACGCTGCTTCCGCCCCAGGAGGGTTACGATGACCGCAACTGGCGCGATCCCTTTGTGCTTTGGGATGAGGAGAACGAAGAGTACATGCTCATCCTCGGCACGCGCGTGGGCGAGGACAAGCGTCTGATGACCGGGCGTCTGGTCAAGTTCACCTCCAAGGACCTGGATACCTGGGAGTTCCAGGGCGACTGGTGGAATCCGGGCCTTTACACCATGTTCGAGATGCCTGATCTCTTTAAGATGGGCGACTGGTGGTATCTGGTGTTCTCCGAGTACAGTGATGGCAACAAGACCCGTTACCGCATGTCTCGCTCCATCAACGGTCCTTGGATCACTCCTGCTGACGATTCATTCGATGGCCGCGCGTACTATGCCGCGCGTACCGCATTTGATGGCGAGCGCCGCGTTCTCTTTGGTTGGGTTCCTACGCGTGACGAGGGTGGCGATCCCAGCTCTTACCTGTGGGGTGGCACCTTTATGCCTCTCGAGATCGTTCAGCGTGCCGACGGAACGCTCGGCACCAAGCTCCCTGACAGCATGCTTGGCGCCTTTGGCGAGGCTAAGGCAGTCGAGGCCTTTGAGCTTTCCTGCGAGTCGGGCAAGGTCGAGCAGGTGCTCGCCGCGGATGCCGGTTCCACCTATATGCTCGATGCCGACATCGAGCTCGCCGGAGACGCTGCCGGCTTCTCGGTGAAGCTTGCCGAGGACGCCGAGTCCGGTCTTGCCTATGAGTTCCGCGCCAACCTGCGTGAGGGCAAGCTCGAGTTTACGGCGGCCCCCCAGTATCCGTGGTTCCAGGTCAACAACATGGGCCTCGAGCGTCCGTTGTTCTTTAAGGGCGAGGGCACTCATCATGTGCGCCTGGTCGTTGACGACGATATCGCGACCATCTTTGTCGATGATGTTGCGCTCAACGCTCGCTTCTGCAGTAAGCAGGGCCAGGGTGTGGCACTGACGGTCACCGACGGTACGCTCAAGTGCGCAAATGCAACGCTCGCGTCTCTGTAATGGCATCAAAACGTTTTATGATTTCGTAAGGGAATGGAGAGGAACATGGACTACAAAGTAGTGTCTCAGCAAGTCGTCGATAACGTCGGCGGTCTGGAGAACATCGAGGGCGCCACGCATTGCGTTACGCGTCTGCGTCTGGTGCTCAAGGATACGAGCAAGTACAACAAGGCCGAGCTCGAGAACATCGATGGCGTCAGGGGCGTGCTGTACAACAGCGGCCAGCTCATGATCATCTTCGGTACCGGTACCGTCAACAAGGTCTACGATG
>CAUBWQ010000221.1 GCA_958439775.1 uncultured Collinsella sp.
GTGGGTCCGGGCGATGGTCCCGAGCACACCGAGTTCGTGTTCTGTGAGGGTTGCGGTGCCCGTCTTTCTCCGCATGATCGTACGTGCCCCAAATGCGGACGCCCCGCTCCGGGTATCCTCTCTGAGGACGCGGCCGCATCCGACCTGGCAGCGGGCCGCACGGCGGGCTTTCCGCGCCTAACGCAAGAGCAGATCGATACCGAGGTGCCTCATGCGCCGGCCTCTGCCGCTGCGGTGCTTTCGGACGCCGCCGATCCTAACGAGACCTGCGTGCTGCCGGCTTTCGATAAAGATTTCGGTATTCCCAAGGTCGATATTCCCACGCCGGTTTCCCTGCACGACGATCCTCAAAAACCCAAGCGCAAGGTGCACCCCGACGAGGACGCCTATCACAAGCACAAGCGTCATATCCCCAAGCCGCTCATCGTCATCGCGGTTCTTGCCGTCGTTTGCGGCGGTGCCTATTGGTTCGTGACGGCCGATCCCATGGGTGTTATGCCCGACTTCTATGACCAGTTTGGCCAGGCCGCGCAGACGACCTTCCCTACGCGCCAAAAGGGCGAGGCGACTGAGGACGATACCAAGCAAGACGATTCTGCCGAGGTGGTCCAGGAAGAAACCGTGCTCACCGATGATCAGCTCTATACCAGGCTCGACGGTCTGTATCAGGCCATCGTGTCCTACGGTGACGAGGACCAGATCGGCGAGGTCATCGATTCCTTTAACAACGGCTATCTCCGAACGCCGCTGTCCACCCGCCAGGAGCTGTCGCAGAGTGCCTACGCCCTGCGCGACCAGATCAAAAAGACGCAAGATGAGCTTAACAACCTTAAGTATCAGGACGATACGGTCTATGCGGACGACATCGCCCACTTAAAGCAGCTTGCCGAGTGGATGTACGAGCGTGTCGACGTGATCTGCCAGAGTTGGGACATCTCGCTGGCCATTCCCGATGACGAGTCGATGAGTTCCCACCAAAGCGAGATCCTGGCGCCCATCGCACAGGGCGGCAACAGCGCGCTGAACCAGTACGACGCCAATGTGGGCTCCTGGAAGCCGCAGCAGCGTTCCCAAAATTAGTTCGCCATAGTCGGCATAACCTACGTGCGCAATTGATGTAAGCGCATGCTTATTGCTACAATTCGTACAAATATGCTTTAAACGCACGAGGAAGGAACCACATGTTTGGTTTTAAGAAAGAGCTCTACACGCCCGAGTATCAGCTTGCCGGCGACGAGTGCGCCGTTATCGAGACGTCGAAGGGTACCATCAAGGTCAAGTTTGACGGCGAGGGCGCTCCCATTCATGTCGCGAACTTCTGCGAGCTTTCCACGATGGGTTTCTATGATGGCCTTAAGTTCCATCGTTATGTGCCCGGTTTTGTCATCCAGGGCGGCGACCCCAATACCCGCGGCATGTCCGGCGCCGACGTTGCTGCCGGTCTTGAGGGCCCCGACGGCATGCCCGGTACCGGTGGCCCCGGCTACTGCATCAAGGGCGAGTTTGCCACCAATCCGCGCAACAGCCATGTCGACGGTGCCCTTGCCATGGCACGCTCCATGGACCCCGATTCCGCGGGTTCGCAGTTCTACTTCTGCCTGGGCGCCCAGCATAACCTCGATTCCGGTTACACCGTCTTTGGTACCACGGTCGAGGGTCTCGATGTGATTTCGCAGCTGCGTGCCGGCGACGAGATCGTCCATGTCGAGATCGTTCACGAGTAAAGGGGATTTCCTTGAATAGCCAGCTGATCCAACAGGGCCGCGCCGCTTACCGCGCGGGTGATTTTTCCGCTGCAGCCCAGATGCTTGGGGCGGCAAAGACTCCCGATGAGATTATGGGCGAGGCCGATCACCTTCGTGGTAACGCCTTGATGCACCTGGGCATGTATGCCGAGGCCGCCGAGGCCTACGCCGCCGCCCTCAACGACGGCACCTATGGCAAGCGCGGCGCGCTGCTCACCAACCGCGGCAAGGCGCTCGCCGCCGTGGGCGACTACACGACGGCCGCTCAGGCGTTCTCTGCTGCTACGCAGGACGCTTCTTATGCCACGCCGTTCAAGGCCTATCTGGGCCTGGGTAACGCGCTGTTCCAGTCGGGCGACTATGCCAACGCGGGTACTGCCTTCCGTCAGGCTGCCATCGATGGCGCCAATCCGGCTCCTGCCGCCGCGCTCGGCGAGCTCGGTCGTTGCTTCATCAAGCTCGGCCGTCCGGCGGATGCCGTGGAGACCTACCGCACGGCTATCGACTTTGCCGGCCCCCCCGACGACAACCGTGCGCTCACGTCCGGCAGGGGTCAGCCGCTTTCTGCCGCCGGCCGTCCCTCCGACGCACTCGACGCCTTTAACGCCGCTACTGCCGATGGCATCTACCAGCTCACCTCCGAGCAGGCCGATGAGCTTGCCCGCGTGCACGATTCGCTTGCCGCGCTGTCTGCCCAGACGGCTATGGCCACGGCTCCGGCGCCCGCGATGGACGCTCCTGCCGTCGATCCGCTCGATCCTACGGGCGCGACCGGTCAGTTTATGCCCGATCCCTCGGACACCGGCTTCTTTACGCTGTCCGAGTCCGAGATGGTCCAGCAGGACCGTCAGGATCGTAAGCAGGCCAAGGTCCGTCGTCGCCATCGCCACACGGGTCTCAAAGTCTTCATCGTGCTGCTTCTGCTCATTTTGATCGCCGCGGGCGGTCTGGGCTTTGCCTACACGCGCGGCTTTGGCTTCCCGTCCCAGGAGTCTGTCGTTACCGATCTGTTCCAGGCTGCCGGCGACGGTGACACCGCAAAGGCCGAGTCTTGCCTGGCATCGAGCCTGTCCGAGGACGCTAAGTCGATGATCATCTCCTCGATTCCGCAGGGTGCCACCGTGTCCGTCGAGGGCATGGATCAGTCCATGACCGAGACGACCGCTAAGGTGAAGGCATCGCTGTCCAAGGGCGGCGAGCAGGAGTACACCGTCAAATTCGTGCGCTCCGACAACCATATCGGCTGGGCCGTTTCCTCGCTCGATATGGATTTCTCGGCTGCTGACAACCAGTAGTGACCTTATGGGATTTAGCTTTGCCCGGCGCTTCACCGCAAGTGAGGTGCCGGGCTTGCGCTAGTATGATGATCTAGTAGTTTTCCAGCAATCATCCAACACATCAGGAGTTGCGTTGTTTTCTTTGATGGATATGTTCTTCGGTAGCTATGCG
>CAUBWQ010000222.1 GCA_958439775.1 uncultured Collinsella sp.
GAGTTCTTCGCGAGCGTTTTGGAGCAGACGGGTGGCAAGCTCGACTACGTCGTCGACGCCATCGACACCATCTCGGCCAAGCTCACCATTGCCAAATATGCTCAGGACTACGGCATTCGTTTGGTTAGCTCCATGGGCGGGGCCAACAAGCTCCATCCCGAGTGCCTCCGCTTTGCCGACATTTTCGATACGGTACGTGACCCCATGAGCCGCATCATGCGCAAAGAATGTAAGAAGCGCGGAATCAAGAGTCTGCACGTGCTGTTTAGCTGCGAGGAATCGGTTAAGACCCAACCCCGCGACCCGTCCAACATCCACGAGCGTACCGAGTTGGGTACCGCCAGCTTTATGCCGCCCATCATGGGTCAGATGATTGCCGGCGAGGTTATCCGCCAGATCAGCGGGCGCGGCACCGAGCGCGTACGCGCCGACGGCCAACGCCTGGACTAGCAGAATGTCCTGCGATGGAACCGCAATTCTTTGACACGCATTGTCATCTTGATTTGATGCTCGGCCCCGATGCTGCAGCCAGTGAGTCGGCGGCGTCGGGTCTGGGGCTCTTTGACTGCGGGGTCGACCCACGCGACTTTTCGGCCGCAAACAAGCGCGCCCGTCGCCTACCAGGCATCATCGCTGGCGTTGGGCTCCACCCCTGGTGGCTCGCCGACGGCCGCTGCGGTCCTGCCGAAGTCGATCTGCTTTGCGAAGTTGCTGCCCAAGAGCGCTACATCGGCGAGGTGGGACTCGACTTTTCCGCACGCTTTGCCGGAAGTGAGCCGCTACAAATACAGGCATTTGACCGGCTCTGCGATACACTCGTGCAGCATCCTCTTACCGGGCGCGTGATATCAATTCACGCCGTTCGTTCGGCAGGAGCCGTACTGGACGTCCTCGAATCGCATGGACTACTCATCCCAAACCCCGACTCCCCCGCTATCATCTTCCACTGGTTTAGCGGTACTTCGGACGAACTCGTCCGCGCGCGTAATGCGGGCTGTTATTTTTCCGTCAACGAACGCATGCTCGCGTCTAAACGAGGACGCGAATACGCACGACAGATTCCACTCGATCGTTTACTGCTCGAGACCGATGCACCAGCGGAGGCAAACACAGAAACAAGCGCGCAGTCGCTCATCAAATCGCTCACAAGGACCACAGAACGCATCGCCTCGCTCAAAAATTGTGACGCAAAGCGCATCGAGTCGGCAGTTTTAACAAATGCGCACTCTGTTTTTGACCTTCGCTAGCCCCGGTGGACAAAAAATGCCAAATATGAGTACTGTTGTAAATCCAGTCACATTATTTTACGGCAAAATAGTGCCTTGATAATGTACAGCTATCCATTATCAAGGCACTTTAAGGTGGTTAAAGTCATTTTTAGCAAGTTTTAATCGCTCGCAGACACCCAACTAGGCCCTCAAAAGCTTAATTTCGCTGTTACTAAATTAGTGACAGTACTCATATTTAGCATTTTTTGTCCATGGAGTCCCAGGGAGGCGACAATTCGACTCCCCGGGACTGCTCACCTATTCGGAAATCGGCACTCCATGGCCCCAAGAACCTTCCATGCCGCACACGGTCGAGGCAAACCCGGCAGCAAAGTCGAGCGCGCGCTCGATGGCCTCGGCGCCATCCTCACCACGCTTGGCGGAATCGAGATAGCACATCAAAAACGAGGTGAGGAACGAGTCGCCCGCCCCCATGGTGTCCTTCATGTCCGTTACCGGTTTAGCCAGCTGGCGGTAATAACGCTCGCCGTCGTAAGCAATGCAGCCCTCGGCGCCCGCCGTAGCCGACACAAAACGCGGACCCAGGCCCTTCACCCATGCCAGACGCTCGCGAATCTCGTCCTCACTCGCAGCATCCGCCGCACTAAAGAAAGCAAAATCGACGTAGGGCGCAATCTGCTCGTAGTACTCGTCGGTGGAGTCGTCCGAAAAGTCAAAAGAGACCGTGACGCCCGCAGCCTTCAGCTTGGGCAGCTCGCGCTCGGTGAAGCAATAGTTGCCCGAATGAACCACATCGAACTGCTTCATGTACGCAAGGTCAAAGCGATCGAGGACATAGCGCGCATCGCCACGGATACCGCCCTCGTTGGAGCCAAGGAAGACACGGTCACCGTCAACGACGGTCACGCGAGCCGCTCCGTTCTCGCCAATCATCTGCTCGCACTTGTCAAGCTCGATTCCCTCATCCTCGAGGCTTGCAATGACATGCTCGGCAGCGGCGTCATTGCCAAAAATGCCCATGTATGCAGAGCGTGCGGCACCGCATTTCTTGGCATAAACGGCGAAGTTCACCGCATTGCCGCCGGGATACATGGTGTGGATATGCTCGTAGCGATCGACGACGTTGTCGCCAAATCCGAGCGCGTTAACGTTAAATGCCATGGCCTTTGCCCCTTCTAGTACTCGACAACACCCATATAGCGACGGAAATCGGGATCGTGATCAAACACCTTGCCGCGTGCAGCACGCAGCTCGCAGTTCATGGCGTAGAACAGCACCGGGTCCAGATAGGCACGGACGCTCGCCGGCACGGCTTCCATACCGTACTCCTTGGCATCGAGCACCATCAGCGTATCGGTATGCGTCTTAAGGAACGCCAGGGCGCGCTCGTCCATAGCACGGCACTCGCTGGAGCCCATCTGCAGGAAGTAAAAAACGCCATCCTGAGTAGCCTCGAAGGGGCCGTGGAAGTACTCGGCAGAGTGGATGTAGCTGCAGTGCTGCCACTGCATCTCCATAAGAGAGCAGATAGCGAAACCGTAGGTCTGGCTAAAGTTGGGACCGCTGCCCAGAATGTAGAAGAACTCGTGCTTCTGGCAAAGCTTGGCAAAACGATCACCCAGCTCGGCATTTACCTTCTCGCGTGCCGGATGAAGAATCTTATCCATCTCAGCAATACCGGCATACATATCGGCAAGATCGGCGTAGCCCTCCTGCTGATCGAGCAGCTCGGCCGCAAGCGACAGCGAAATGCCAGCGGGGACCTCGGCCTGCGGCACGCCCTCGCCCCACGGGTAGACCCACGTGGTCCACTTGCCGGAGTCAATCTTGGATCCAGCGTTGTCGGTCTGGGCGATCACCGTAGCGCCGGCAGCAAGGGCAATCTCACAGCCCTCGACGACCTCGGGGGTGTTGCCACTGTGGCTGCAAGCAATGACCAGGGATTTCTCACCCAAGCGGCGC
>CAUBWQ010000223.1 GCA_958439775.1 uncultured Collinsella sp.
ACGACACCGTGCAAAACGTCCTTAAGACCACGCATCTGTTTGATCCGTTCCCGCCGGAGTTTAACAACGATTCGGCTTTCTTCGACCGCATCCACTATTACCTGCCGGGCTGGGAGATTCCCAAGATGCGCTCGAGCCTGCTGACCGGGCATTATGGCCTGATCACCGACTGCCTGTCGGAGTTTTGCAAGGAGATGCGCCGCAAGGACTTTACGCACCATATCGACCGGTATTTCCGCTTTAACAGCGACTTTAACAAGCGCGACGAGATCGCCGTGCGCAAGACCTTTAGCGGCCTGGCCAAGCTGCTGTTCCCCGATGAGGCCATGGACAAGGACGACGTGCGCTGGCTGCTGGACTACGCCATCGAAGGCCGTCGCCGCGTAAAGGAGCAACTCAAGATTATGGCGGGCGTCGAGTTTATCGACGTTAACCTGGGCTATATGGATGCCGACAACCCGCAGGACGTGCACGTGGTGCGCGTGCCCGAGCAGAGCGAGGACACGCTGATTCCCGACGGGCCGCTGCTGTCCGGTCACGTGTTTGGCGTGGGCAGGTCGCAGGGCGGCGAGGTTGCCGTGTACAAGCTGGAGAACAAGGCCGTTGCCGGCGAGTGCAAGTTTAAGTACGAGGGCGTGGCCTTTAACAAGCCGGTGCGCGATACGCTGGAAGCCGCGTTCGACAACTTTGTGAACCTGGCGAACCGCGTGGCGCCGGGCATGCACATTGGCTCCAAGGATTACCTGCTGTTTTACAACGACCTGCAGAGCAAGGGCCTGTCCGAAGAGGTTTCGCTCGCCGAGTTTGTGGGCCTGTGCTCCGCGGCGTGCAACCGCCCGGTGATGCCCGCGCTGGCGATTCCGGGCATCTTGCGCATGTCGGGCTCTATGGACGAGATCCGCGGGCTCGAGGACATTATGCGCGTGGCCAAAAACGCCGGCGCCAAGCGCGTGATTTTGCCGCTGAGCGCTATTGCGGGCCTGCAGAGCGTGTCGTCCGAGATTATCTCGGGCTTGAGCCCGGTGTTCTACATGGATGGCGATCCCGTCGACGCCGCGAAGAAGGCTCTGGATCTATAGGGGTGCGGGCTTGCGGGCTTGCGTACGCGTGGGCCCGCGAGCGTGTTGGTGCGTAGTGCGTGAGGAGGCCTTGCCATGGCGGACGAGCGTTGCGTTGGCGAGTTGCTCGACGAGCTGTTTGGCTTTGAGTCGGTGGCCAAGCGCCAGGCGGCGCTTGAGCAGTACGATCGCGGGGAGTTGGTGCGCAAGGCGCGCTCCCGCGAGCTGTTGGGCGTGCTTAGGGGCGTCGAGGCTGCCGAGCGCGCTGCGCGCGACTCTGCCGTGCAAGCTGTTGATACGTATGTTCGCCGTGTTGAGGGC
This sequence comes from uncultured Collinsella sp., assembly GCA_958439775.1. Lineage (GTDB taxonomy): Bacteria > Actinomycetota > Coriobacteriia > Coriobacteriales > Coriobacteriaceae > Collinsella. The sequence goes on from CAUBWQ010000223.1 coordinate 1,380, forward strand.
GCCGCGCTTGCACGCGCTCGCAAGCGGGCGGGCATTGTTGGTCCGCTGCGGATGGAGCGCCGCTATGCTGCCTTTTTGCGCATGGAGGACAAGGCCGAGTTGCTGACGCGACTGGAGCAGACACTTGCGTTTGTCGAGGTAAAGCTGCGGGCCAATACTGCGGCCAGGGTTCGCGCGGCGTACGATGCCGCGGGGGCTTTAGTGCTGCAGGACGTGGCGCGCCTGAGTGACGTGCGCGTTGTGGATGCTGTGCCCCTGGATGCCGACCTGCTGTGCACGCAGCTGGAACAGTTGCGTTGTGCCGCCGATGCGACGGACCTTGCGGGCATGATCACAGCGACGTTGGAGTCTGAGCTGAGTGCGACGGGGCCGCAGGGCGCTGACGGGATTACGGGCGATGTGGCTGGCGATGTTGCTGGCGACGTGGCGTTGGAGCGTGAACTTTCGAACGTGCGCGGCGCTGCGCAGCGAGCGCGCTTGGCGGCGCAGGCGTATCGGGCCGAGCGCGCCGCCCGCGTTGCGGGGAGCACGGTGGAGCCGGTATCGTTGCCCGAGTCTGCGTGCGTTGCGTGCGAGACGGCGTGCGATACCGGGGAGCTTTTCGAGTTGCTCGCTCAGGTTAAGAAGTCGTTTGAGACCTACCGTCGTGTTGTTGCCGACGGCGGGTTATTCTGTGCGTTTGGCACGGGCTCCCCGCACGGCATTTGTTGTGGCACGAGCTATTTGGACTACGATTCTCGGCTTGATGAGGACGTGCTGGTGGGCGAGTACGACGGCGCTACCAGGCATGATGTTCGGCGTGAGGTTCCGATTCCCGAGCTGGTTGATGAGGCTTCGGCCGAGGGCGGCGACTCGCTCGAGGTTGCCGTGGCACGTATGCGCGAGTTCAATGGGCGTCGCTACGATGGTGTGCTGGATGAGGACCCTGTGCGCCATGTAAATGCGTTTTGGTATGGACTCAAAAAGCTCAGCCAGTATTGCGAGGCCGCCGTGCGTGTGGACGAGCGTGCTTGGGATTGCTTTATCGATAAGGTGCAGTTTGCCTACGATGAGCCCGTGGGGCGCCTGGCCACGCAGATGGACGACAAGCAGGTTGCGGCTTTTGTTGCTGCCGTGGATGCGCTCGGCGCTGACGAGTAAGGGCCTGGTCTGGTAGGGGGTTTACCATGAAGATCGATGTGGACGTTGACCAGCTGCGCGAGAGTCTGCTCGACCGTGCGGGGAGCGCGGCTGGCGTGGGTTTTCCGACCGCCATGCTCGACGTGATGGATATCGAGGACGAGTCGCCCCAAGAGCTCCTAGCCCGAGCCGAACGCGAAGACCTCGACCTCCGCGACTTTGCCGTCGACGACGACTAACCCCTTCCCAAATTAGCTACCCCCTGGCCGCTACGATGCCAGCGTGGCGATGACGGCTTCGTCGCCGGCGTATATGAGGGTGTTGCCGTCGGGGATGATCGTTTGGCCGTCGCGCTTGAGCATCACCACGATAAAGGGGTGCTTTCCCTGCGGCACGTCGCGCAGGCGCTGGCCGGCCAGGCGACCGTGGGGCGTCACGGTGACCTCACGCAGCGTAACCTCGACACGCTCTTCAAACGTCGGAGCGGCCATAACCAGCAGGTCGCCTTCCTCAATTACGGTATCGCCGTTGGGCAGCACCGGGTGTGCACCGTCGCGCAGCACCAGGACCACGAGCATGTCCGTCGCGCTGCCAATATCGGCGAGCGAGCGTCCGGCAAACGGATGGCCCGCGCCCACCTTGAGCTTGACAAACGACATGCCGTCCTC
>CAUBWQ010000224.1 GCA_958439775.1 uncultured Collinsella sp.
CTCGGCCAAAACCTGCTGATTCTCGAGCAGTTTGTCGAAGCGCTGACTGGGGGTAAGGTGCTGAATGAGCGCGAGCGTCTCCTCGTCCTTGGCTTTGGGGTTGAGCAGCTTGTCGATACCGCCGACCGCTTGCATCACGCTCGTAAGCTCACCCTTGCTCATCTCCTTTTCCTTAAGGTCAATAAACTGCACCTTAATGCGGCGCTCCTTAAAATAGCGCTGGGCCTTCTTGGTGTCGAAGGACTTCTTAGTCCCGAAGATTTGAATATTCATGGTCCCGCCGCTCTATCGAATGAAGTTGGTCGTTGCTCGATCTGCCTCGGGTGCGTTGATGCCGGCGGCCTGTCCTGCCTCGATGCAGCGCAGGAGCCAGGCCATGTTTTTGCCGATGTTTCGCATGGTGGCAAGGCCCTCGGCATCCCCATCGGCGTCGCCGGGCACGCGGCCAAACACGTTATTCCAGTAGGTGGAAGCAACCACGGGCATTTGCTTAATGGTGAAGTACTTGTTGAGCGCATCGAACGTGGTCGACGTGCCGCCGCGGCGGGCAACGGCGACAGCGGCGCCGGGTTTGTGCTCAAAGGCATGTCCGCCTGCATAGAATGCGCGATCGAGTGCCGAGAGAATGCGGCCGCTGGGGTGCGCGTAGTAGACAGGCGAGCCAAAGACAAAGCCATCTGCCTGCTCGGCTGCAGCGATGAGCTCGTTGACCACGTCGTCGTCAAAGGTGCAGCGGCAATCGAGCTTGCCACACTGGCCGCAACCGATGCAATCGCGAATGGGCTTGGCGCCCAGCTGAAACACCTCGGTATCGATACCCTCGGCATGCAATTGCTCGGCGACTTCGGCAAGCGCGCGAGCGGTGTTGCCGTTTGCCTTGGGGCTACCGTTGACTAAAAGAACCTTCATCACAAACTCCCTCTGCTTTTGGTGACTTCTGCAGAGGATTATCGCACGATGGGGGAGGCGGCGCGGGCGCGGCGTTAATCCAGTTTGGTACCTGGCACCTGCACGGCTTTCCCGAGCAACGCTTTGAGCTCGTTCAAAATGGAAACGGGCTGACGGTCGACGCCGTCCAGATGGAGCGTGGCCACGCGAATGGGCGGCTGATATTCAAGCGAGCCGATGAGCACGGGAGAACCCAGGAACCGTTCGATGTCGCTTGCGATCTCGTCGATCGCCTCGGGGCCGAGCTCATCGAAGAGTGCCACGAACATCGGCCCCGTCGAGCGGAACAGGCGGCCCTTGCCGCGCGAACAATCCATGAGGCAGGCGGCGCTTTCGGCGAGCACGCGGTCGCCTGCATCGAATCCAAAGCGGTCATTGACCTCGGCGATATCGTCGACCTTAATGGCAATAAAGCCTGCCTCGTGCGGCACGTGGCGCATCTCTCCAATAGCGTTGACCAGTGCGTGGACATCGCCCAGGCCCGTTACCGAGTCGGTCGTATCCGCTAGGCTTCGGTTGACGATAATGCCCACATACATGCCGGGCTCGGTATCGGTGCCGTCCAAGCGGTAGCCCGTGCAGTCGCAAAGCACGTACGTTCCGGTGGCATCCATTACGCGATACTGCATGTAGTGGAAGTGCCACGTGCTGTTTATCACCATGTCGAGCTCGGCGCGTACGTTGTCGCGGTCCTCGGGATGAACGCGGGCGAGCCACATGTCGAGTGAGTTAAAAGGGTGCTGGGAGGGCAGGTCAAAATCGCGCACGGCGTTAACCGACCATTGCGATTCGCCCGTATCGAGATTGAGGATAAAGGGATAGCGCGTCTCGGAGCTCATGGAGATCGCTTGGAACACCCGGTCGTTGCAGGGAAGCTGATCGACGATTGGGCGTTGCGGCGCGTCATCGTCTTTCGGTTGCTGCACACGATGCATAAGCTTATAGCGATACATCTTGCGATCGGCATCCATCGTCATCTGGCGACGCGTGTCGCCGGCAAGTGGGTCGACGCGCGAGCAGCCAAAGCTAAAGCTGCCGATCATGGGCGCCTTGCCACCTGAGCTCGCCTCGATCAGCCCGGCACGTACCTGCTCCAAGCGCTGCTCGAGTTCAGTCTCGTTTGCGGAGAGCGAGATAAGCACAAACTCGTCTCCACCGATACGGAACAGCATCTCATCGTGCTCCATGGTTTCGGAGAGCGTGCGGCAGATGCCCAGAATATAGCGATTGCCTTCGGCGTGGCCAAACCTATCATTGCAATGTTTGAGATGGTCGATGTCAATATAGGCGCAGGTGAAGGGGTCGCCTTTGTGCCAGAGTTGCTCGACGTGACGGTCGAATCCGTTGCGGTTGCCCAAGTTGGTGAGCGGGTCGATATAGGCGTTGCTCTCAAGCAGCTGGCGCTCTTGTTGCAGGATGGCATGCGTCTTTTGCAGTTGCTCGCCAACGGCGCGTAGCCCAGCAGGCAGCGCGGCAACATCGAGTTCGGCGGTCGAGATGCCATTCGCAAGTCGCTGAAGATAGGCAATAATCGATTGCTCGCCCAGGCGATATGATTCGTTCATGATGGATAACCTCCTTGGGCGGAACAGCGGTTTGTATCATATCCCCAATTCGGTTTGAATTGGGGATATAAGTTAACTAATGGAGGCAAATTCCCCCTTCGGCGGTGGTGTTTTGCGCGCGAGCGTATCAGTTGTTATTGCCACCATCGAGCAATGCCTCAAAATCCTTCGCCGGCATGGGGCGGTAGTAGAGGAAGCCTTGAGCGTCGCGGGCGCCCATTTGCCGTAGCACGTTCGCCTGCTCATTTGTCTCGATGCCTTCGACCACGACGGGCAGATGGAGCGAATGCGCCATCTCGAGCATTGATGAAATGATTTGCGTGCTGCGGCCATGATCGCCGTCGACGGGCGCAATCTGCCAAATGTGCTTGTCGAGCGTCACCATAAAGCCGCTTTCCTCGAGTGCGGGGATATGAGTGCACATGCTGTGGACGGCTATTATTCGACAGGCGGTAGCGCGACGATGCGATGTTCGATGAAAATGCGACTGAGACGATATATGTTGACGGGTATACTTGTCCCGGTTTAAAACGCAGGAACGGAGATGGTCGCATGGCACAGCCGGATACGACGCACACGGTGGGGCTTGCGCTCGAGGGAGGCGGCTACCGCGGTATGTATACGGCGGGCGTGCTCGACGTTTGGA
>CAUBWQ010000225.1 GCA_958439775.1 uncultured Collinsella sp.
GATGGCGCGGCTCAGCACCTCGAGCGAAGTGCCACCGTAGGGGTTGGAGGAATGCCCGCCCTCGCTACGCGTCCTCAACACGATATCGGCGTAGCCCTTCTCCGCGAGATCGGCATGCATAAGCCGGCCCTCGCCCGCGCCGTACTCGGCGGCCGGAACGATGCGGTAGTCGCCCTCGTCGATCAGGAACTCGAGCTCAACACCGCGCTCCTCGAGCACGCGGCCGATGGCACCCGCACCGAACTGCGTGGTTTCCTCGTCCTGACCAAAGGCGAGCAGCAGGGAACGCTTATGCTCCCAGCCGTGCGTCAACGCATACTCAACCGCTTCGAGAATACCTGCGACCTGGTCTTTCATATCGATGGCGCCGCGGCCCCAAATGTAGGTATCGTCCACATGTCCGCTAAAGGGGGCGTGCGTCCAATCGTCCTCGGTGCCGGGCACCACGGGAACCACATCCATGTGGCCCATGAGCATGACGGGCTTGAGGGCGGGGTCGGAACCGCCAAGCGTCACTAATAGCGAATGGTCGATAAGCTCGACCTCGCCCGCCGCGAACACGTGCGGCCACGCCTGCTGCATATAGGCGCGCAGGTCGTCGAACGGCTGCCAGTCCACTGCCTCGGCATCCATGCTCGAAATGGTCGGAAACGACAGCACGCGGCCCAGGCGCTCGCACGCGCCGGCCTCGTCTATATCGGCAAAATCGCCCTCATGCGCAAAGAAGCGCCAAACCTCGGCCATGACATCCTTTCGATTGTGATGACGAGGGCCGCCCCACTGGAGCGGCCCTGCCACGTAAGCGTTTGCGGTCGGTTATTTGTCCTCGAGATAACGCGAGAGGAACTCGCGGGTGCGTTGGTGCTTGGGGTTGCCGAAGAGCTCGGCCGGCGCGGCGTCCTCGAGCACCACGCCCTTGTCCATAAAGACCACGCGGTCGGACACCGTGCGGGCAAAGGCCATCTCGTGCGTGACGACGACCATGGTCATGCCGTCGGCAGCGAGCTTGCGCATGACCTCGAGTACCTCTCCCACAATCTCGGGGTCGAGCGCTGAGGTCGGCTCGTCGAACAGCATGATCTGCGGATTCATGCACAGGGCGCGGGCGATGGCCACGCGCTGTTTTTGACCACCGGACAGGCGACCCACGGCGGCGTGCGCGAACTTCTCGAGCCCCACGCTCGTCAGATGCTCCATCGCGACCTTCTCGGCCTCGGCCTTGCTCATCTTTTTGAGCGTGACGGGCGCGAGCGTGCAGTTGTCGAGCACATCCATGTTGTTGAACAGGTTAAAGCCCTGGAACACCATGCCGATGTCCTCGCGCAGCTTGTTGATGTTGCAGCGCTCGGCCGTGAGGTCCTGGCCGTGGAACCAGATGTGGCCCGCGTCCGGGGTCTCGAGCAGGTTGAGGCAGCGCAGGAAGGTCGACTTGCCCGAACCCGAGGCGCCGATAATGGTGACGACCTCACCGGGATTGACGGACAGGTCGATGCCCTTGAGTACCTCGAGCGAGCCGAAGCTCTTGCGCAGGCCCTCGACGCGGATGAGCGGCTCATTGGTCTGTGCGGCGGCCGCAACGCCGGTAATGGCGGTATCTGCCATGATGATTCTCCTCGTCTTGAGCCTAGTTGGAGCTGGGCAGCGTGACCGGAGCCTCGGCGCCGAGCTTTTTGCCAAAGGCCTCGAGCAGGCGGCTCGCCACGAGCGTCAGGATCAGGTAGACCACGAGCGCCACGCAGTAGACCTCCATCTGGCGGTAGTACACGCCGGCGACGGTGGTGGTAGCGTACATGAGGTCAAACACGCCGATGACCGAGAGCACCGACGAATCCTTGATGTTGATGATGAGCTCGTTGGTGAGCGCCGGGATCGCGTTTTTAATGCCCTGGGGGAACACGACTTTGCGCATGGCTTGCCACTGCGACAGGCCCAGTGAGCGTGCTGCCTCGGCCTGGCCGGGATCAATGGACTCGATGCCGCCGCGCAGGACCTCCATCATGTAGGCGGTGGAGTTGAGCGAGATGGTAACGAGGCCGGCGGTGAAGGTGCTCCAAATCTGGTTGGCCTGAGCGGTCTCGAAGCCCATGCCGCGCAAAACGGTGAAGCCCGCGTAATAGATGAGCAGGCCCTGGACCATCATGGGCGTGCCGCGCACGATGGTGGAGTAGACGGTCGCAAAGCCGCGGCCGATACTCTTAAAGAAGCGCACCAAGTCGTTGTCCACGCGATCGAAGGTCTGAATGCGCAGGAACACGAAGAGCAGCGCCAGGAAGAATGCGATGACGGTGCCGAAGGTGGCAAGCGCGATGGTGATCTCGATACCGCGAATGAAGAAGTCCCCGCTCTTGTAGGTCATGTAGACCAGGCTCGACAAAAAGTCGCTGGGGTTGGAGTCCGAGACAATGCTCACCTGCACCAGATCGATAAACGACATGACGCAACGGTCGACAAAGAAAACTGCCGCGATGGCGACCACGACGTAGCTGCCTAGGCGCACGCAGCGACGGAAGCGCTCGGATGCGAACGGCGACTTTTCGCGATAATCGCTCCAATGCATGAGTTTGGTGACGAGCGCCGCCGCCGACACGACAACCCAGGCCCAAAGGATTGCCCAAAGGCAATCCTGGAACACGCCCGTGGGGGCCAAGAAACTCATCGGCGTGGGGTTGCGCTGGCTAAACGCCAGGCCGAGCGCCGCGATGACGCTCGTGCCCAGGTATACATAACGGTGGTCGGCCTTGATAAAGGAGGCCAGGCGATTAATGGTTTTCATGCTGCCTCCCTATGCCGGCTGACGGTCGAGGCACGCATCCCACATTTGGTCGCGCTCCTCTTGGCTAATGCCCTTGAGTGTCTTGTCGATGAGCTTAAGCAGCTTGTCCGAGCCCTTGCGACAGCCGACGTTTGCCGTGACCTCCTGCTTAAAGCCCTCGCCCTCGGCAAATTGAATCGGCACGATACCCGGGTTTTGGGCCATATAGCCCTTCTCGTTCTCAGTGTTGTAGGTCACGGCGTCGCAGGTGCCCTGCAGCAGGTTCGAAAACACCGTGGGGACGGGGTCGACCGGGTTTTTGTGCACACCGCCCGGGACCTCGTCGATGACGGTGCCGAGCATGGTGTCCTTTTGGCCGAGCACGGTGGCACCGCTGAA
>CAUBWQ010000226.1 GCA_958439775.1 uncultured Collinsella sp.
GCAGGGCTGGGTCTGACAGGATGGCACCGAGCTCGTCGAGGGAAGCCACCTTGGCGACCATCGAGGATACGTCGAGCCTGCCAGAGTCGATGAGCTCGAGCGCGCGACGCTGTGTGTAAGGGTTGATGTAGGACGAGGTGAGCACGAGCTCCTTCTGGAAGACCTCGAAGGGCTTGACGGTGATTGTCTCATCGGGCTTGGTGAGGCCGAACATCATGACCGTAGCCTTGTGGCCGGCGATCTGGATGGCCTGCTCGATGGTGACGGGCTTGCCGACGCATTCGATTACAACGTCGACGTTGCCGACGCCCTCCTGCTTCAGGCGGGCCGGGACGTCCTCGTGGATGGAATCAATTGCCAGGTCGGCGCCGAGTTTGAGCGCAACCTCGCGCTTGCCTTCGACAGGCTCGAGCAAGACAACCTTGGTGGCGCCGGCGTTTTTAGCAAGCTGCATCATGAGCAGACCGATCATGCCACCGCCGATAACGACAACTGTGCTGCCGGGCTTGATGTTGCACATATCGATGCCGTGCAGGCAGCAGGCGACGGGCTCGGTCATAGCACCCTGCTCAAAGCTGGTGTGATCGCCCAACTTGTAGACTTGCTGCATATCGACGGAGCAGTACTCGGCAAAGCCGCCGTTAACGGTGGTGCCGTAACCGGTCATATGCTCGCAGTAGTGGTTGATTCCGTCGCGGCAGGGTTCGCAGCAGCCGCAGGGATGGTTTGGGTCGATGCACACGCGATCGCCCGGTTTAAAGCCAGCGACGTCGCTGCCCACGGCCTCGACAACGCCCGCAAACTCATGACCAAGGATCGTGGGCGGGGTAACGTCGGCCGCACCCTTGTCGCCCTCATAGATATGAACGTCGGTACCGCAGACGCCGCAAGCTTTGACGTTGATCAGAACGTCGCGCCTGCCCACGGCCGGCTTTGCCGATTCCTCGACTCTGAGGTCGTGCTTTCCATAGAAGACCGCGCTTTTCATGGTGACTCCTTAACGTGGCGGTGAATGTTGTAATGAAGTATAGGCATGTCTACAGGTATAGACAAGCACATCTAGACAAGGGAAGCGGGCCCACCCGTCCTATTGCACGAGGTACACGCAAACGGCGCGTCTGCGGTCTCGAGTGAAGCCAAAACCGCAGCGCTCCGAATGAAGAGAGGGGGATTCCCCGTCATGATGCAAAAGATACAACGTTTCGGCGGTGCAATGTACACGCCTGCAATTCTTTTCGCATTTTCCGGAATCGTCGTCGGCCTGGGTACGTTGTTTACCACCGAGGCGATCTTTGGCGAGATGGCCACAGCGGGTCATCTTTGGTTTGATTGCTGGAATGTGCTGCTCCAGGGTGGTTGGACGCTCTTTAACCAGATGCCGTTGCTGTTTTGCGTAGCGTTGCCAATCTCGCTCGCGAACAAGCAGAACGCTCGCTGCTGCATGGAGGCTTTGGCCATCTACCTTACCTTCAACTACTTTGTAAGCACAATCTTGGGGCAGTGGGGCCCTGTCTTTGGGGTCGACTACTCTGTCGAGGCGGGCAGCGGTACTGGTCTTGCCACTATCGCAAGCATCAAAACGCTTGATATGGGCATCATGGGCGCGCTTATCATTTCTGGTATCGCCACGATGCTTCACAACAAGTACTTCGACACCGAACTTCCTGAGTGGCTGGGCGTGTTCTCGGGCTCCGTGTTCATCTATATGATCGGTTTCTTCGTTATGGTTCCGGTCGCTATTATCGCCTGCCTGGTGTGGCCGCATGTTCAGGCTGCTATCTCCGCCTTCCAGGGATTCATCCTTTCCGCCGGTACGTTTGGCGTGGGCGTCTTTGCTTTCTTCGAGCGCGTGCTGATCCCTACAGGCCTGCACCACTTTATCTATACGCCGTTCTATTACGACAACGCGGCGGTCAACGGCGGCATCTTTGCTGCTTGGGCCAACATCCTGCCCCAACTGGCTGCCGATCCGAGCATTGCTCTTAAGGATGCCGCACCCTGGGCTGCCTATACCTGCCCTGGTTGGACTAAGGTCTTCGGCTCGCTTGGCGTCGCCATTGCGTTTTATATGACCGCCAAACCCGAGCGCAAGCAGCGCGTCAAGGCTCTGCTGATCCCGGTCACCCTTACCGCTATGCTTTGCGGTATCACCGAGCCGCTTGACTTCACCTTCCTGTTCATCGCGCCCGGCCTGTTCGTCGTCCACTGCGTGCTCGGAGCGCTTGGCTGCATGGCTCAAAACCTCCTTGGCGTCGTGGGCATCTTCGACGGCGGCATCATCTCGATGCTCTCGTGGGACTGGCTGCCCCTTTGGGCCGCACACGGTCTGCAGTACGCCATCTCCATCCTTGTCGGTCTGTGCTTTACCGCCCTTTGGGTCGTGGTCTTCCGTTTCCTGATCGTCAAGTTCGACTTTAAGACCCCCGGTCGCGAGGATGACGATGTTGAGGTCGAGCTCAAGTCCAAGGCCGACTACAAGCAAAAGCAGGGCGGTGCTGCTGCTGGCAAATCGGTCGCCCAGAGTAAAGATGATGAGCGCTTGGTGCTTGCCGAGAAGATCCTCGATCTGCTCGGTGGCACGGATAACATCATCGATGTAACTAACTGCGCTACCCGTCTGCGCGTTAACGTCAAGGACAAGAGCGTCGTTGCGCCCGAGGCTTCCTTCAAGGCGATCGGTACGCATGGCTTGGTGGTCCAAGGTCAGTCAATCCAGGTTATCATCGGCCTTACCGTCCCGCAGGTTCGCGAGAAGTTCGAGAGTCTTCTGAAGTTCGAGAGTCTTCTGTAAACCATCGTTCATCGAAACAATCGGCCTTGCAGAGCCGGTATGCACCGCAAGGCCGATTCTAGAGATAAAAAACTCCACTTCTAGGTAACAATTCCAAACCGTACAGGCCGCGTGCGGGGATGGATTGAGCAAGCGGCCAGAATGAGGAGGACATCATGTCCAAGAAAAACTATGCCGTGACCATTGCCGGCGGTGGCTCCACCTTTACCCCGGGCATTGCCCTGATGCTGCTCGAGGAGCGCGACCGCTTCCCGGTCAACAAGGTGACCTTCTACGACAACAACGCCGAGCGCCAGGAGATCGTGGCAAAGGCCTGCGAGATCTACTTCCACGAGAACGCACCCGAGGTTGAGTTTAGC
>CAUBWQ010000227.1 GCA_958439775.1 uncultured Collinsella sp.
GGCAAGGGCCTCTCCTTTGGCGGCTCGCTCGCCCGCACCGAGGCCACCGGTTACGGTCTGGCCTACTTTGTGGACGAGTACCTTAAGAGCCGCGGCGACTCCTTCGAGGGCAAGAACGTCGTCGTTCACGGCTCCGGCAACGTCGCTATCTACGCGGTCCAGAAGGTCACTCAGCTCGGCGGCAAGGTGCTCGCCTGCTCCGACACCCACGGCTGGGTCGAGGATCCCGACGTCATCGACTACACCGTGCTCGAGCACATCTACAATAAGAAGCGCTCTGGCCACGACAAGGGCGTTACGCTCGCTATGTACGTTGACGAGAAGCCCAACGCCGTGTGGCACGAGGGCGACGGCCGCGGCGTGTGGCAGCTTCCCTGCGATATCGCGCTGCCCTGCGCTCGCGAGAACACGCTGCTGCTCGAGGACGCCCAGGCGCTCGTCGCCAACGGCTGCAAGGTGGTCGGCGAGGGCGCAAACATGCCCACGACCATCGAGGCCACGACCTACTTCCAGGAGAACGGCGTCGCCTTTATGCCCGGTAAGGCTGCCAACGCCGGCGGTGTTCTCGTGTCCGGCCTGGAGATGAGCCAGAACGCCGAGCACCTGTCCTGGACCTTCGAGGAGGTCGACGGCAAGCTCGAGCAGCTCATGCGCGGCATGTTCCACAACGTGGACGACACCGCCAAGGAGTACGGCCAGGAGGGCAACTTCGTCATGGGCGCCAACATCGCCGGCTTCCTGAAGGTCGCCGACGCTATGCTCGCCCAGGGCGTCTGCTAAATCTTCGCTCGACATAGCATGCGATAAGGCTCCCAGCTATCTGTCTGGGAGCCTTTTCTATCCCGGAGGACTCCTCATAACTTGCGGTGATATACGGACTGTTTTGCGTTCCAGAACGGCTAATCAGTCCGTATATCACCGCAAGTTATGGATGGGTGGGTGGATTTTGTCCTAAAACGGTGTGTGCCCCCTCGTTTGGTACACTTAAACTTACTGGACAAGTGGAGAGATGGGGGAGAACGTGCTCAAGTTCGGTACCTACGTCCGTGTTGGAAACGCGGCCGAAGCCTATGAGCTCTTGCAGAAGAACCGCAACAACAAGATTGTGGGCGGTGGCATCTGGATGCGTCTGGGTTCGCGTCGTGTGGCGACGGCGATTGACCTTTCGGCCTGCGGACTCGATCAGATCGAGGAGACCGAGACCGAGTTTCGCATCGGTGCCATGTGTACCCTGCGCCAGCTCGAGCGTCATGCCGAGCTTAACGCGCTTGTCAACAATGTCTTTGAGTTCGCCGTCCACGATATCGTGGGCGTGCAGCTGCGCAATACCGCCACGGTGGGCGGTAGCATTTACGGCCGCTTTGGCTTCTCGGACGTGCTCTCCGCCTTCCTCGCGCTTGATTCCTATGTTGAGCTGACGGGCGCCGGCCGCGTGCCGCTCGCCGAGTTCGTGGACATGGGCTACGTGCGTGACGTGATCGAGCACGTCGTAGTCGTCAAGCACGATTACCGTGCGAGCTACGAGGCCGTGCGCAAGGCCGCGACGGACTTCCCCTCGCTGAACGTCACCGCCGCCTGGTGGGACAACAGCTGGCATGTCACCGTAGGCGCCCGCCCGCTGCGCGCGACCCTGCTGCAGGGCGAGGCGTGCGGTCTGGTGAACGAGCAGCCTTCCGAGGACGAGCTGCGCGCCCTGGCCGTATCCGTGCGTGCCCTGAGCTACGGCACCAACATGTGGGGCTCGGCCGACTACCGCCGCCGCATCTCGGCCCCGCTCGCCGTCCAGGCCGTGCGTCGCGCCGCCGGCATCGAGCTTTCGGCCGCGCTTGCCCGCGAGCTCGAGGGCGTGCAGATTCCTAAGTTTGCCACGGACGAGTATTCCTGCCGCCGCGTGCCCGGCGTCGATTCTAGCGAGGTGCGCTAATGGCTGCCAAACTCATCGATCTTTCCTTTACGCTCAACGGCCGTAAGGTCAAGGTTCAGATTGCCCCCGATACCATGCTCTTTGCGCTTTTGCGTGAGCAGGGTTGCGCGTCGGTGCGCTGCGCCTGCGAGACCACCAACTGCGGCCTGTGTACGGTGTGGCTCGATGGCGACCCGGTGCTGAGCTGCTCGGTTCCCGCCGCGCGCGTTGAGGGCCGCTCCATCACCACGCTCGAGGGCCTCAAGGCCGAGTCCGAGGCACTGGCCCGTGCGATGGCTGCCGAAGGCGCCGAGCAGTGCGGTTTTTGCGCCCCCGGCCTCATCATGAACGTGCTGGCGCTTGCCCGCGCCGCCAAGGAGGACCCGAGCCTCGTCGCCACTCGTGAGGAGCTCTCGCGTCAGCTCGCCGGTAACCTCTGCCGTTGCAGCGGCTACGAGAGCCAGCTGCGCGCCATCGTACGCTTCCTCAACGAGTCTGGCGTGCAGGTGGGCTTTGAGATGCCCGAGCTGCCGGTCAACGACACCAGCTGCGATGGTGTCTCCTACACGCAGATCACCCACAAGCAGCCCAAGAAGGACTCGAAGGCCCTGCTCGAGGGGCGTCCCGTCTACACGGGCGACTTGGTGCCCGCCGGCGCCCTGATCGTCAAGCTCAAGCGCAGCCCGTATGCCCGCGCCAAGATCCGCTCCATCGATACGTCGCGTGCCCTGAAGGTGCCCGGCGTGGTGGGCGTCTACACCTACGAGGACGTGCCCAAGCGCCGCTTTACCATCGCCGGCCAGAGCTATCCGCAGCCTTCGCCCTACGACCGTCTGATTCTTGAGAACCTGGTGCGCTACCAAAACGAGGAGGTGGCGATCGTCGCCGCCGAGACTGAGGAGGCCGCCGACAAGGCGCTCAAGCTCATCAAGGTCGACTACGAGGTGCTTGAGCCCCTGCTCGACTTTACCAAGGCACTCGATAACGACATCGTGGTCCACCCCGAGGGCGACGTGACCTTTATGTTCCCGCAGGGCGGCGACGTGCCCCGCAACCTGGTCTGCAGCGGCACGAGCAATTTTGGCAACCTCGACGAGGCATTCGCCCAGAGCGACATCGTCTTCACCCGCACCTACACCAGCCAGGCCACGCAGACCGCGCCCATGGAAACTTTCCGCGCCTTCGCGACGACCGACGCGTTTGGGCGTATCTCGGTGACCACCTCCACGCAG
>CAUBWQ010000228.1 GCA_958439775.1 uncultured Collinsella sp.
TGACGCGCCGAAGATCACCGACCACTTGTGCGACGAGTGCCGCGAGCACTACGAGCAGGTCAAGCGCTATCTGGATGCCGCCGGTATCGAGTATGTCGAGGATCCCACCTTGGTGCGCGGCCTGGACTACTACACCCGTACTGTCTTTGAGGTCGAGGCCCCTGGCGCCGGCGTCGGCTCCATCGGCGGCGGCGGCCGCTACGATGGCCTGGTCGAGCTCGAGGGTGGCAAGCCCACGGCGGGCGTCGGCTTTGCTGTCGGTTTTGAGCGCGCCCTGCTGGCCCTGCAGGCCTTTGGCAGCGATTTGGGTGCCGATGAGGCCCCGTGCGTCTATGTCGCCAACGCCGGCAAGGAGCTTCGTCAGAACGTCTTTGCCATTACGCAGGAGCTTCGCGCCGCAGGTATCGTGACCGAGGCCGACTATCAGGGTCGTTCGCTCAAGGCCCAGTTTAAGCAAGCCGATAAGGTGGGCGCCAAGCTCATCTTGGTCCTGGGTGGCGACGAGCTTGCCGCCGGCAAGGTCAAAGTGCGCGACATGCAGAGCCATGACGAGGTGCTCGCCGATTTGGACAACGTCGTCGAGGCGGTTCGCGAGCGCCTGTAGCGCATCTTTTTGAGCTTCGGGCCTGCTAACGTGCCCTGCTCATGGAGAGCGATTGTTACGGGGGTGTTTCGCTTTTATGCGGAATGCCCCCGTTTACGTATGCCGCCCACCGAGAAATACGACCATTTAGGGCAAAAACCTTTGCAATGCAGAAAATACTTTTGTGTGGTAAAGCGCAATCAGTGTCGAAAGTATTTCTCAAGCGCCTATAATGAATACCGCATGTTACGTGCATAGAAGGAGGAATGGGAGGAAACGTGGCTGAGAACCTAAGCAACCAGTCTGTACCCGAAGCCGCGGCGCGCGTCGCTGCCGTGGTCAACCGCCTCGTTAACCGAATCGGCTCGAATGCCGAGTCCAGGGAGCGTCTCGCCGAGATCGAGATCCCCGAGGAGCTGCGCGACAATCTGGCGCTGTTCTTGCGCCTGGAGCGCCGTGTGCTTAGCGAGTATGATCCCGAGATCGCGGACCTGTTCGACAAGATTTTGACAGCCGAGATTGTGGTCAATGCCGGCAACCCCGGTACCTGCGCTGCCGACGAAGCCGTCGACGAGCAGGGCGTGCCCACCGCCGACGAGCCCACTGCCGTGGCATTTCGTGAGGTCGTCGATTTGATCGACAGCCTGCCGCTCGATAAGCAGCAGGTCATCGTTCGCGCCTTTACGAGCTTTTTCCATCTGGCAAACCTGTCGGAGGAGAACTACCGTGTGGCGCAGCTGCGCGAGCGCGAGGCCGGTGCGTCGACCGATACCGAGGTCGATCCTGCCAACGAGCTTACCGTTGCCTATCACCAGCTGGTGAATGAGCTGGGTGTCGAGGGTGCCAACGAGCTGCTCGACAAGCTCGAGTTCCACCCTGTCTTTACCGCACATCCCACCGAGGCCCGTCGTAAGGCCGTCGAGGGCAAGATCCGCCGTATCTCCAACCTGCTGGAGGAGCGTCCGCGTCTGGGCGGCTCCGACCTGGTGGAGAACGAGCGCCATATGCTGCAGGAGATCGACGCCCTGGTGCGTACGAGTCCCATCGCGCTCAAGAAGCCCACGCCGGTCGAGGAAGCCGATACCATCATCGACATCTTCGATAACACGCTGTTCGACGTTATCCCCGTTATCTATCGTCGTTTTGACGATTGGGTGCTGGGCGACAAGGCCGGTACTGTGCCGCCGCTGTGCCCGGCGTTCTTCCATCCCGGCAGCTGGATCGGTTCCGACCGCGACGGTAACCCGAACGTCACCGCCAAGGTGAGCCGTGAGGTCGCCGCCAAGTACTTTACGCACATGGTGCTCAAGCTCGAGGACAAGTGCCGCCACATCGGCCGCAACCTCACGCTCGAGGCTACCTACAGCAAGCCGTCGGCCGAGCTCATTAACCTGTGGAACCATCAGGTCGAGATGAGCCCTCGTTACACGGCCCGCGCCGAGCTGATCTCCGAGCACGAGCCGCATCGCGCCGTCATGCTCGTCATGGCCGACCGCCTGAACGCCACCGTCCGTCGTATCACCGACACCATGTACCACAGCGCCGACGAGTTCCTGGATGACCTGCGCGTCGTCCAGCGTTCGCTGGCCGCTTGCGGTGCCGTCCGTGCTGCCTACGGCCCGGTCCAGACCATCATCTGGCAGGTCGAGTCCTTCGGCTTCCATATGGTCGAGATGGAGTTCCGTCAGCACTCCGTGGTGCATGCCCGCGCCCTTAAGGATATCCACGAGAACGGTATCCATGGCGACCTGCAGCCCATGACGCGCGAGGTCATCGATACCTTCCGCGCTATCGGCTCCATCCAAAAGCGCTACGGCAAGAAGATGGCGCACCGCTACATCATCTCGTTTACCAAGAGCGCTCAGCATGTGGCCGACGTCTTTGAGCTGGCGCACCTGTCCTTTGCACACGAGGAGGATGTCCCCGAGCTCGACGTGATCCCGTTGTTCGAGCAGCTCGAGGACCTCGAGGGCTGCGTCGACGTGCTCGATCAGATGCTTACGCTGCCCGTGGTGCAAAAGCGCCTTGCCCAGACCAACCGCCGCATGGAGGTCATGCTGGGCTATTCCGACTCTTCCAAGGATGCCGGTCCTACCACGGCCATGCTCGCGCTGCACTCCGCGCAGGAGCGCATCGCCAAGTGGGCAGAGAAGAACGATATCGACCTGGTGCTCATGCACGGTCGCGGCGGTGCCGTGGGCCGTGGCGGCGGCCCGGCCAACAAGGCCGTGCTGGCGCAGCCCAAGGGTTCGGTCAACTGCTTCTTTAAGCTTACCGAGCAGGGCGAAGTCATCTTTGCCCGTTACGGCAACCGCACGCTGGCTCAGCGCCATGTTGAGTCCGTTGCCGCCGCAACGCTTTTGCAGTCGGCCCCGAGTGTCGAGAAGACCAACACCGAGACCACGCAGAAGTTCTGGGATATGGCCGAGAAGCTCAACACCGCAAGCCACGAGCGTTATCTGGACCTGCTGAACACCGAGGACTTTACACCGTGGTTCTCGACCGTGACGCCGCTGACCGAGGTCGGTCTGCTGCCGATCGGCTCGCGT
>CAUBWQ010000229.1 GCA_958439775.1 uncultured Collinsella sp.
CGGGATTGGTCAATCTCGGCCGACTATATTTGGCTAAATTATTCCGGCGCTAACACCGCATCGATGCGACTGGCAATGCTTCTAGGAGTACGCCTCGTATTATTCGCCATTAGAGGAGGCCTTACATGCTTTACGTATGGGAATTCGAGCTCTTTGATTCGGACGGCGTTGTCGACGCTGTGCCATGTGGCTCGCTGGGCGGAGGGGGAACGTTTGGCTCCGACCTAAACGACGCTGTCGAAAGCGCCGCTGATTTTCTCGCATGTATGGTCGACGATCACCTTATGGGCGGCGTCGATCTTCCCGCGCCGGACTTTGGACACCAGCCACAACACGGCGGCAAGATTATCGCCGTGGCCGTCAGCCGCGAGCTCGGCGACATCCCCGCCGTCACCGCAGCGGATGCCGCACGTATGCTTGGCGTTAGCACGGCAAGGGTATCGCAACTGATAAATGCTGGGCTGCTGGATTCTTGGAAGGACGGCACCAGGCGCATGGTGTCCAAAACTTCCATCGAGGCACGACTCACCGACGCACCAAAGGCAGGGCGCCCCAAAGAGGTCCCTATTGCCGTATAAGGCGAGGCTACTGCGCACTTTTATTCCACACGATGTTTTCAGCCTGGTATAAACAAGTTCAATAACAGAAAGCAAATCCAACCATCGTGTCTAATTACGAAAGGATTTTCGCCTTTTCTGCAGCAAACTCTTCCTCGGTAAGTACTCCACTATCACGCAGCGCTGCAAGTCTCTCGGGCCTTGCAACTACATCACCACTATCCACCAGCGTCTCAATAGTCTGTGAAACCTGCGGATACTGCTCGAGCTCCTTCGATAGGGCATCGACTATCTCGGCAATATTCTTTGCATTTTTGCCCCCGTTTAATACGTTTGTCCTGACCTTAGATGACGAGTTGACAGTAACGCCAGAACCGCCTTCAACTGGAACAACCGAAATACTGATATTTTCACCCCAGGACCAAAGGCTCATACCAATCTCGGCTGCAACTGTTCTTGTTGCGGGCGATGCGCTATCAACTTTTACTTTAGGCAGCTTTTCCATAGCTGCCTTCAAGGCATTAAACGTGTCGTCAGGAGAATACGGTACCTGAATCTGAAGCTGCTGATCCGCAAAACCCATAATCCGGCCTCCGCTTCTACAAGATTAAGGCTATCGGCAATGGTAGCACGTTCCCAGCACTTTTAAATTCATCTAATGACCTTGTGATGCAGCCCGACACCCCAGCACTACTCCCTATTTCCCAAATAGCGCACCCAGCAGGCCGCGGCGTTTGGGCTTTTCTTCTCGGCAAGAACCCTCGGCCACCGCTGCCACCTGACGCGGTTGCTCGCCGCCTCCGCGGCGTACGATCTGGTATAGGAACGGCGATTTAACGTATTTGACCTCGATGGGCGTGGCGTGCACGGTGCTTTCGCTCGACAGCATCACGTTGGGATTGAGCGGTGCCACCACATGCGTCTCGCGCTTGTCGCTAAACACCACCGCGGCCGCGCGACCCGTCTGGCCGTTTACGGCGATGCGCACCTGCTCGCCATCGCGGCTGTCCGACGCCGGGCGATCGACAAAGTAGACCGGCACCATCACCAGGCCGTCCTTATGCTTGCGAACCTTGCGCGCCCAGGTTCGGATGCTCTTTTTATTGAGCCCCAGCACCGCCTCGGCGTCGTTGCCGGCAACGTCGAACGCCAGCTTATCAATGACCACTTGGTCCTTGGTGGACGCATCGACGGAGACAACGCGGAAGTCGCCTTCCTGCATGGCAGGATCGAACGGCCCCACCTTGGCAAAGTCCCACGGCTCCAAAATGCCCATAAGGCGAACGTCCAGGTAGTTGGCCCTGGGATATGCCCAGTCGAGTACCTCGTAGTACACCAAGGTCTCCTTGCTCAGCCCCTTGCCCGGGAAGGACGCCATCATGCGCAGGTCCGCCAGCGCCATGGGGAAGTAGAAGAGCATCATGTCGTTTTGGATCGCGTCTTCCACGTCGTGACCGGCAAAGGCGTCGGGGTACTGGCGCACCAGCTGCAGCGCGTTGGCACGTGCCTGCTGCGGTGAGATTTCGCAGGGAATACCCTGCTCGGGTACATACTCCGCGCCAACGCCCATGGTCAGGCGCTTGCTAAACGTCCCTGGCTTAAGCAGATCGGCAACGCCGATCTTATTGCCGCATGACGGGCACTCAAACACGCGCTGGGTCGATGGCCCCTCAAAGGACGCGCCACAGAAGGGGCAGGGAATGCTCACGTGCGTCGCCTCTTGGAACTCCTGCGCCGTGCGGCGATCCTCCCACAGCAGATGCTCCAGAACCGACTGATTGCGCCAGTGCGAATTAAAGAAATACCAGTCCGGGTCCTCTGGGCGCTCGAGCTGCGAGACGTGCGTGAGCTTGAGCAGCCCGTCAACCACCGTCAGCGGCGTATGACGGATACCCAGGGCGCTCTTGGGCTCCCCGGCATCCGCTTGCCACGGAATAACCGTTTCGCAATAGGCGCACTCAAAGCTGCGCTTTGCCTGGTGTGAATACATGGGGCCGCCGCAGTTTTGGCATTTAATGGCAAACATCTCGTCCATGGAAACGTCCTCCTTTGCACAGGGCTGTCGACATTAAGTATGTCGAGCAAATCGGCGCGTGCCCATACCCATGTGGCCCAAAATGGAGCACTCGGTCGGACGGGAAGGCGCAGTGAACTCGAAGGCGCGCGGACAGTCGCCCCCTCCGCCACGCGCCCGTTAGCGCCGGCAGACCATTGCTGCATTTTCTGAGCATCGGTACACGTTGCGTCTGTGCGAGCTACACTATCCCCTTAAACATGATTGTGAGGACGATCGTTATGCTATTTGTAAATCGGCTGGTACATACGCTTGTTCCCGGCAGCGAAAGCGAGCCGGTCGATACCTCCTGCCGCACCAACGCGGGCTTTGCCGCAAGCCTCATCTGTATCGGCCTCAACATCACGCTGTGCCTGGCCAAGGGCATAGCTGGTCTGCTCGCGGGCTCCGTCTCGCTTATCGCCGATGCCTTCAACAACCTTTCCGATGCCTCGAGCAACATCGTGAGCCTGCTCGGATTCCGCCTTGCCAGCCGCCCGGCCGACGAGGGGCACCCC
>CAUBWQ010000230.1 GCA_958439775.1 uncultured Collinsella sp.
GCCATTACCGGAATCGTATACTCGATACCAAATGTCATAATTGGCAGCAAACTGGCCGCTCAGCGACATTTTTATCGCTTTAATGGGTGCGCCGGATACCGCCTTGGCGGCGCCGCCATCCGATTCGGAAGCACCCCAGCCTGAATATGCATCCATAACGGCATAGGAAATTGACCCGTCATCAGTTTGGCCTGCAACGCTTAAGGCAATGGAGTTCAGCAGTTTGGCGCCCTTGCCTCCAATCGTAGCCTTTTGACCAGAAGATAAGCCAAGACTCTCCCCAGAAACGGCGGATCCGGAAACCGCAACAGCATCTAGATCGCCGATAAAGACCTTGCTCGAAGAGCCAGGCGCTGCTCCGCCTTTCTCCACAAGGATTACCTTTACCGCTTCGATAGCCTTGCCTTTACCGGCAGAACCAGCGGCAGCTCCATTACAAGCCCAATCGAGCCAGCCTATACCCGAGACATGAGCACAGTACCAAATGTCATATTTTTCAGCTGCCTCACCGGTTAGACGAATCTGAACGGCTTCGAGACGCTGAGACTTACCAGTCGTTCCACAGTGCCCCTCAGACCACTGTTGCCAGCCGACATTAGAAACATGGCCACGAAGCTCAATGGAGCCCGAGTGACCATACCAGCCAAGCTGAGCCTCAAGCGCCTCCATGGGGAGGCCCCTACCAGTTGTCCCGGCAACAGATCCGCCGCCTACGGGCGACATCCAACCAATATTCGACGTATGTGAGCGAACAGTGATTGAGGCAGGTTCATCGCTACGGCTCTTAAAAGGACAGGCGGTGTCGCCCGGGGCGGGGTCGCCCTTGGGCAGGACCGCGACCTGGACGGCCTGGACGGCGCGGCCGTAGCCAGCCGATCCGGCGTCGGCGCCGTCGCACGCCCAGCCCAGCCAGCCGAACTCCGCGGAGTGGACGCGGTACCAGACGGTGTAGCGGGCGGACAGCTCCCCGGACAGCCTGACCCTCAGGGCCTCGACGGCCCGGGACTGGCCGGTCGTGCCGGCGGTGCCGCCGTTGCCGACGGCGGGCTGCCAGCCGACGTTCGAGACGTGGGCCTCGACGGATACGGCATTTGCAATCTGTTCTTGAGAGGTGGCTCCATCCACTTCAAGTGAGATTTTTAGTGCCTCAAGATTCAAGCCCCTACCCGTGGTTCCGGCAACCTTACCCGAACCAACCGGATCCATCCAGCCAATATTCTGCACATGGGCAGAAACACTAACGTTTTTGACGGTGAGCTGATCGTTGGAGGCAGAATCAGCGGCAGCGGCTTCGTTAGTCTCCCCCGATAAGACCTGCTGCGCGTCTTGAGGCTCGCTATCTACGGAGCCAGCATCCGATTCTTGCCCCTCAGAGATAGGCTCAACTTGATTGGAAGTAGAGCCTTCAAGATGAAAGCTGTTTGAATCATCAGATCCGTCAATTGAATAATCGGCATATGCAGCAGTCACGGCCCATGATTGACTCATGAACAACGCGATAACCACAAGTATAGAAACGGACACATCTAAGAGACGCTTCACGATTCCACCTTCCTTCGACTTCAACGGCGTCTATTTAATGACGACCGCCTGAGCTCCTCGTTGCGAGTATAGCGAAGCAATGCGCTGAGCTGAGTTAGAGACATAGCCAGCGAGTGAATCGGCAATGTAAACGGTACCTAGGGAGCGATTAAAGCCTCTTAAAACAACGGTGTGAGAGTTGGTATAGGTTCGATAAACCCTTCCACCGTAAGCCTGAGTCGCATAGCAACTTCCCAGGTTTTGCATACCTATCGTCGACCAAATAATAACGGGATGCCCGGCTTCCAAGTACGAATAAAGGTCATAGAAACCAGTACCAGTCACATCGTAGGCTCGCAAACTACTGCCACTACTAATCAAGAAAGAATTAGCGGTGTTGGTCAGTCCGGGAGCAGATATGCAGTTTCCATTCGAAGCGCTATGAGGATTGCCCCAAAACGCCGTAACAAAATCCCAACTGCTCTTCGGCATATACGCGTCTGCAATGACGGTTTTACCCAAACCAAATCCGTAATAGTTAAGCGCATTGGTCAATGCAACGGACTCGCAGCCAGTCGGAAGCTCAGGGTTCTGCATTGTACAAGGAACGTTGAGGACAACCGAATTCGGATGCAATGGGCGGTCCCTGTACGCGCCGTCCGTCGCGCCCGGGGCCGCCGAGCCCTTCGCGAGGATGCGGACCTGGAGCGCCTCGACGCGGTAGCCGATGCCGGTCGTGCCGGCGCGGGCCCCGTCGCTGGCCCAGCCGAGCCAGCCGTAGTCCTGCACGTAGGCGCGGTACCACACGTCGTAGTACTCGGAGAGGTCGCCGGTCAGGCGCATCTTCACGCACTCGACCGCCCTGCCCTGGCCGGTCGTGCCGGCCACGGCGCCGCCCGAGACCTCGTCCTGCCAGCCGACGCCCGAGACGTGGGCGCTGTAGGACAGGCCGCCGGAGACCGGCGAGGAGACCTCGGCGGCGATCGCCTCGACGGCGCGGGACTGGCCGGTCGTGCCGGCGGTGCCGCCGTTGCCGACGGCGGGCTGCCAGCCGACGCCGGAGACGTGGGCCCTGAGGCTGAGCGAGGGGACGGAGAGCTCGGCGGGGGCGCCCGTCGAGGGGGCGTCGCCGCCCTTCTCGACGAGGACGGCCTGGAGGGCCTCGGCCTGGACGCCGAGCCCCTCGGTACCAGCGGCCTCGCCGTCCTTGGCCCAGCCGAGCCAGCCGTAGCCGGCCGCGTGGACGCGGTACCACACGTCGTAGCGCTCGGAGACGGGGCCGGAGAGGGACACCCTCACGGCCTGCACGGCGCGGCCCTGCCCCACCGTGCCGGCGTAGGAGGGGGCGGAGGCGGCGTCCTGCCAGCCGATGCCGGCCACGTGGGCCGCGACGGAGACGGAGCTCCCCTCGCCCGCCCCCTCGAGGGAGGCGCGCACGGCCTGGAGCGCGAGGCCCCTGCCGGTCGTGCCGACGTCCTCGCCGCCGCCCACCGCGGGCAGCCAGCCGCGCTCCGCGACATGGCCCTGCAGGACGAGCGACGGGCCGGAGGCGGCGCCGGAGACGTAGGCCCCCTCGGCCGGACCGGGGGCGGCGGAGCCCTTCG
>CAUBWQ010000231.1 GCA_958439775.1 uncultured Collinsella sp.
ATGAGCATAATCGGATTCTCGGGATCGCGCTGAGCGTTGGCCTCGCGCAGAACATTGGCCAGTCGCGTCAGCGTGTCGCATGTATATACGGCACCGGTCGGATTGTTGGGAGAGTCAATGATGACGGCCGCCGTCTTATCGCTGATCGCCTTGAGCACGTTGTCCACGCTCAGCTGGAACGTATCTTCATCGGCGAGCGCCTCAACACACGTACAGCCGGCCTTCTCAATCCAAACGCGATACTCCGGAAAGTACGGGGCGATAACAATAACCTCGTCGCCCGGGTTCGTAACGGCGTTGAGCGTGCAGGTGAGCGAAGCCGCGGCACCCACCGTCATAAATACGTCTTTGCCCTCATAGCTCGTGCCAAAGCGGCGGTTGAGCGATTCGGCCACAGCGGCACGACATTGCGGCAGGCCCGGTGCGGGCGTGTAGCCGTGCAGCTGGTCGCTCGGCAGCTCCAGGGCCTTCTTAATCGACTCAGCCACAGCAGCGGGCGCCGGAACGCTCGGATTGCCCAGCGAAAAATCGAATACGTTTTCCGCACCGATCTGCGCCTTGCGCTCAAGGCCATAGCTAAAAATCTCACGGATGATGGAGCTTTCCGCGCCGCGAGCATACATAGTTTCGTTGATCATCTGTTCCCCTTTCGCATAGGCGCTATTGTACGCTTTAGCCGAGCAAAGTGCCGCAGCAATGTTAATTGGGGACAGACTTAAATGCGTGAAAACGCTCATTTAAGTCTGTCCCCAATCAACAGACGGTCCCATATCGCTCAAAAGAAAAAGCCTCCGCAGGTTTCCCCGCGGAGGCTTTCGCCACAAAGACTATTTGTCGGCGTCGGCATCGACGACGGCATGGTCATCGCCAGCATCATCGGATGCGACTTCGGCATCCTCCTGCATGGCCGCCTGCGCAAAGGCCGCGGCATCAGCCGCCAGCTCTTCCTCGCTCATACGGGGCGTGCGCTTCTTGGTCGGCATGCCGGCCGCCTTGGCATTGCGCTCCTCCTTGGCCGCCAGGATATCGCCCTCGCGCTCAAGGTAGGCGTCCCACTCGTTGTCGAGCAGGGCGTTCACGGCGTCACCCTCGACGGTCTCGCGCTCGAGCAGCACCTTGGCCACCAGGTCGAGCTGATCGCGACGGGCATCCAGGATCTCCACCGCACGACGATGGGCCTCACGCATAATGCGCTGGACCTCAATGTCGATGCGACGCGCCGTCTCCTCAGAGTAGTCCTGATGATCGGCATAGTCGCGGCCCAGGAATACCTGATGCTGCGCCTCACCAAACACCTGCGTTCCAAGCTCCTCGCTCATGCCCAGGCGCGTGACCATCTCGCGCGCCATCTTGGTCGCGCGCTCCAGATCGTTGCTCGCGCCCGACGTGATGTCGTCGCACATGAGTTCCTCGGCAACGCGGCCACCCAAGAACACGGCGAGCTCGTCGAGCATCTCGTTCTTGGTCTTGAGGAAGTGGTCCTCCTGCGGAAGCTGCAGCGTGTAACCCAAAGCCTGGCCGCGGCTGACGATCGAGATCTTGTGGACCGGATCGGAGTGCTCCAGGATGTGACCCACCAGGGCGTGACCGCTCTCGTGGTAGGCAATCGTGGTGCGCTCGGCCTCGGTCATCACGCGACCCTTGCGTTGCGGTCCGGCAATCACGCGCTCCATCGACTCCTCGACCTCGTCCATCGAGATCACGGAACGATGACGGCGAGCGGCCAGCAGCGCAGACTCGTTGAGCAGGTTCGCTAAATCGGCACCAGTAAAGCCAACGGTCATCTGGGCGAGCTTCTCAAACTTCACGTCCTCGTCCATCGGCTTGTTCTCGGCATGCACGCGCAAAATCTGCTCGCGGCCCTTCACGTCCGGACGGTCGACCGTAACCTGACGGTCAAAACGGCCGGGACGCAGCAGCGCCGGATCCAGAATGTCGGGGCGGTTGGTGGCGGCGATCAGGATGACCGACTCGCTCTCCTCAAAACCGTCCATCTCGACCAGCAGCTGGTTGAGCGTCTGCTCGCGCTCGTCGTGGCCGCCGCCCAAGCCGGCTCCGCGCTGACGTCCCACGGCATCGATCTCATCGATGAAGATGATCGACGGGGCCTGGGACTTGGCCTCCTTAAAGAGGTCACGCACACGGCTGGCGCCGACACCTACGAACATCTCGACAAAGTCGGAACCCGAGATGCTAAAGAACGGCACGCCCGCCTCGCCGGCAACGGCCTTGGCCAGCAGCGTTTTACCGGTGCCCGGAGGGCCAACCAGCAACACGCCACGCGGGATCTTGGCGCCCAGCTTGCGATAGCGATCCGGATCGCTCAAAAAGTCACGGATCTCCTCGAGCTCCTCGACTGCCTCGTCCACGCCGGCAACGTCTTCAAACTTGACCTTGGGGCGTGTGGCCTCGTTGGTCTTGGCGTTGGTCTTGCCAAACTGCATGTTCCTGTTGTTGGCGCCCATCATCTGGCGCATAAAGTAGAACATGATGGCGATAAGGGCGATCGTCGGAAGCACACTCATCGCCAAGTCGCCCCAGAAATCGGGGTCGTTGGTGTTAACGATATACTTGGTGTCGGGGTGCTCTGCCATAAGCTCGGCAAGCGAATCGGAGCCGACATAGGTCGAGGAGAAGCTCTTGAGCTCGCTCGTATCGCCCTTGTCCTTTTTCGTCTTCCAGTAATGACCCGCCACGCTTCCGTCTTGAACCGTATAGGTCAAATCTTCGACGCGATCCTGCTTGATGGCGCTGACCATCTCGCTCGTCGCGAGCTTAACGGTATTGCTGGAGCTGGCAAAGCCGGAGCCCATATTAAAGAAGGCATAGCCCAGAAGCGCGCAAGCCAAAAGAAAATACAGCCAGCCCGTACGCGTGGGCTTCTTGCCTCCGGGCATCCCCGGTATCTTAGGCTCCCGGGGAGTCTGGGAATTGTTATCGTTACGGTCGTCGGGCATCTTACGAATAAACCTCCGGTTTCAAAATGCCCAGATACGGAAGGTTACGATAGCGCTCGGCATAATCGAGGCCGTAGCCCACCACAAAGGCATCGGGGCAATGGGTTCCAACATACTTGGGCGTGAGGGCCGGGGTACGGTTCTCACCGTC